>NZ_JBDGAB010000054.1:0-25486 GCF_040910705.1 Blautia sp. RTP21359st1_E11_RTP21359_211015 | reverse complement strand
CGGTCGATATAGATCGGTTTAAAGCGGTTGCAGCCATGGCTCTCGATTCCACGTCTGTCACTTTCCAGAAGTACATCAGCGCAAAGTCTTGCATCCTCCGTCGGAACTCCCATTTTCTCAAATACTGCAGTCATAAAATCATCTGCAAGCTGCCAGGAAATAAAAGGTCTTGTTTCTTTCTCCATTGTAAAAATCCTCCATATACATTATTATAGTTTTTTTATTTTGCTTATATAGATCTGCAGCAGGACCCCCTCCTGCCGGAGATTTCAAATTTAGCCTGCCTCCTGTATGTACCTTACAGAAAGCGCCTTTACATCGCAGTTTCAATCCTCGTCTGCCACTGCTCTTCCTCTGTCCGGATAATTGGTGATGATGGAGTTTACTCCCCATTTCTTCATCCTTCTCATATCCTCTTCCTCGTTTACAGTCCAGACATTCACCCCGATCCCGTTCTGGGAACAGCTGCGTACATGTTCTTCCTTCAGGTATTCCAGATTCGGATGATAATACTGCACATCACAGGTTCTTGCATAAACCCCTGCATTATCCACGTATTTCTCTACCAGAAAGCCCCCTGCAATAGTCTCATCACTCTGTCTGCACAATACAATGGATGCGTTATTGAAAGAGGAAAGGATGATCCGATCCTCCAGACCATATTCGCAGATCATATCAATGACCTTCTCTTCCATACCACCATAATAATAAACACTGTTCTTCAGCTCGATGTTTGTAATCAGATCTTCCTCCTCTGCCATCCACTCCAAATACTCTCTCAGAGTCGGAATCTGAAGCCTGCCGAATTTTCCGGCAAACTTATCCGGATAACTGCAATCCAGTTTACACAGCTCAGCATATGTAAGATCATAGATATACCCGTTTCCATCTGTGGTACGATCAACCTTCTCATCGTGCATGATCACCGGAACCAGATCCTTGGTCAGCTGCACATCAAGCTCGATCCCCTCGCAACCAGCCTCCACTGCCTTCTGAAACGCCAGCATTGTATTCTCCGGATATTCTCCGCTGAAACCACGATGTCCAAATACTTTCATTCTAATCATCCTCCATTCAATGCATTACATCGTTGTGAGCATTTTTGCCAATTCATATTTCTGATTATATCATAGCTTTTATTTATTTTCAACATTTTTTATCGACTTTTGTGCATTTTTTTGTTATTTTTTAATTAATTATTCTTTTAAGTGCTAATATCTTTTGTGCATTTTGTACATTTTATTTCATGGCAAACAAAGCGATAAAAAAGCCTTTTCAGGTTTATTTTATTCGCTTTGTCTGCCGGAGGGCTGACATATTATAAGCATACAGATTGCCATATATCCTTTGCAGATCACTGTATGATCTGCTTCACATTTCCTGTAGCCACGATATCCACGCCTGTGCCTGCTACATTCTCCAGGATCACGTCCCCGATCTGAACCGGCGCTTCCACACATACATCCCGCAGCGTTTCCACACAGTCAAAAATCTTTCCTTTCGGAATATCCTGTGCTGTCTTTACTGACACCACCGGCATGCTTCCATTCTTCACACGCACGGTCGTTGTCACGATCCTGGTCGGATCTGTCACTTCCTTCACTGCATATTCCGCACCTTTTTTACAGGTATTTCCTGTGACGGAAATGATCTCTTTTCCATCCATTTCCACCAGAAGGGCGCATCCCATAGGACATCCGATACAAGTAAGATTTCTTTTTTCCATTTTCATCACTCCTCCACCTGGATCACAAGTTCATGTTTATCCTGTTTCTGTTTTCCTTCCAGAATGGAAAGAAGCTGCTCTTTTTTCAATTTGATCTGTTCCATCTCTCCGGGTGCTGCCACCTGTTTTTTTCTGGAAAAGATCCGTTCTCCATCCAGATATGCACGGATGTAACAATTTTTATATACATTTCCCACACGGAAACGGACCAGCTGCTCCTCCGCCATGTGACCGATACGGATCTCAGACGGCACTGTATAGCGGACTCCGTTTTGGGGCGAAAGCGTGATCTTTATCTCTTCCGGTATTTTGTCCTCTCCATTGTTGTTTATATAGAGAGCCGCATTTCTTCCTGCATTGCCGGCTTCCTCCGAAACAAAATCCACCAGATCATGAACATGAAGAACATTTCCGCAGGCAAAAATACCTTCTACATTTGTCTCCAGACTTTCGTTTACCACCGGTCCGGAAGTCACATTGCTCAGCTTCACACCTGCCTGTCCGGAAAGCTCATTCTCCGGGATCAGACCAACAGAAAGAAGAAGCGTATCGCATTCAAAAAATTCCTCTGTACCGGGAATCGGGCGTCTGTTTTCATCTACCTCTGCAAGAGTGATTCCTTCCACGCGCTCTTTTCCTTTTATGTCAACCACTGTATGGCTAAGCTTCAACGGGATACCAAAGTCATCCAGGCACTGCACGATATTTCGCTTCAGGCCTCCGGAATATGGCATCAGTTCTGCCACTGCCTTAACCTCTGCACCTTCCAGCGTCATACGTCTGGCCATGATCAGTCCGATATCACCGGATCCCAGGATCACTACTTTTTTTCCCGGCATAAATCCTTCCATATTTACAAGGCGCTGTGCTGTTCCTGCTGAATAAATGCCTGCCGGTCGATATCCCGGAATGTTCAGTGCACCTCGCGGTCTCTCTCTGCAGCCCATGGCAAGGATCACAGCTTTTGCCCGGATCTGATACATTCCCTCCTGGCGGCTCATGGCAGTGATCACCTTATCCTGGCTGATATCCATGACCATGGTGTTCAGCCGGTACTCGATCTGCTGCTCTTTTACCATCCGGATAAAACGTGCCGCATATTCCGGTCCTGTCAGCTCCTCCTGAAATGTATGAAGGCCAAATCCATTATGGATACACTGATTCAGGATCCCGCCCAGTTCCTTATCACGTTCCAGGATCAGGATACTCTCTGCTCCCTCTTTCTTTGCAGCCAGGGCTGCTGCCAGTCCTGCAGGGCCTCCGCCTATGATCACGATATCTCTCTTCACCATAATCTTATCATTCATGGTTCTCGCCCTCCTCTGCAATTTTCTTGTTGATTCCTTCGATCAGTCTGGAAGCTCCGCCTGTTTTTGTGATCTCCTCCATGGAAATGCCAAGCTCTCGGCTGAGGATCTCCATTGTTCTGGGAGAGCAAAAACCTGACTGACATCTTCCCATTCCTGCTCTTGTACGACGTTTTACTCCATCCAGGGATTTCGCTCCAAGAGGTCTTCGGATCGCATCCAGGATCTCTCCCTCAGAGATCATCTCACATCTGCAGATGATATTTCCATATTCCGGAGATCTTTTGATCAGCTCATTTCTTTCTTCCAGAGAAAGCTCTGACGGATCCAGGATCCCTTTTCTCACCGGATCAAAATCCGGATTTACTTCCGGATGTAATTTTTCTTTTACGATATCAGCAACCATACAGCCAATGGCCGGTGAGCTGGTAAGTCCCGGTGATGCGATCCCTGCACAATCGATAAATCCGGGTGCATCCTCCACCTCTTCGATCACAAAATCCATACCGTCCTCGATAGCACGGAGTCCTGCAAAGCTTGTGATCACCTTCCGCAGTGGAATATCCTTTACTGTTTTCCGGGATTTGGCACTTACTTCCTCCATTCCCTCTGATGTAGTCGCTGTTTCCTCCCGATCCTCCAGATCCGTAGCTGTAGGCCCGATCAGAAGATTACCGTGAACAGTCTGTGTTACCAGAACTCCTTTTCCGTTCTTATTTGGAAGCGCAAAGATCGTATGATTCACATGTGTTCCTGCACTTTTATCAAGAAGCATATACTCACCCTTACGAGGAGTGATATGCAGTTTTTTCTCACTTACCATATTATGAAAAACATCCGCATAGACACCGGCAGCATTGACGATACAGCCTGTCTCAAAATCACCCTTTGAGGTTTCCACAACAAAACCATTTTCCTGTTTTCGGATGTTCTTTACTTCTGTGTCAAATTTAAATTCCACGCCATTGTTATATGCGTTCTCTGCCATTGCAATGTTCAGCTCAAAGGGACAGACAATTCCGGCTGTCGGTGCATACAGTGCTGCCAGCACCTGATCAGACAGATTCGGCTCCATGGCAAGTGCCGCTTCTCTGTCAAGGATCCTCAGTCCCTCTACTCCGTTTTTCAGTCCTCTTTCACGCAGCTTATGCAGCATGGCAATTCCATTCTCAGTTGTACAGACAGTCAGCGAACCAGTCTGTTTAAAAGGAAAATCCAGTTCCTTCGAAAGCTGTCCCATCATATTGCTGCCCTTCACATTCAGTTCCGCCATAAGGCTTCCCGGTTCTGCATCATAACCGGAATGAGCGATTCCGCTGTTTGCCTTGGAAGTTCCACAGCATACATCCTCTTCTCGCTCCAGAACGCAGATTTTCAGCCGATATCTTGAAAGCTCTCTCGCCGCTGCCGCTCCGGAAACTCCTGCTCCGATAATGATCACATCATACATAGATCTGTTTCTCCTTTCCTGTTTGCGGATCTTCTGAACTGTCCCCGGCTTTCTCTGCGCCGGAAACAGCAGAATATCCGTTGCAACACAAGCATTGCCGTCCGCAGGTATATATTCTGCGAGGAGTACTGCTTACGAACAGCAATCTTTCAAGTGAATATGCCATTATTTTTATGCCGTAACCCTTTGTAACCCTTGTAATCCTTGTAATCCTTTTGAAACATTAACATTTGCGCATAAAAATAGCCGGCATAAAAACACACTTATCCATGTGTCTTCATGCCGGTCTCTGTTCTCAATGGCATTCTCTGTATTCAGCAAGCTGAATCAGATTCCTTCTTCACTTTGTATTCATTGTATCAGACTATTCTTCATATTTCAAGTGCATTTTTCGTAAAATACATCGTTTTTTCTTTAACATGCTCTTAACTTTCTCAAAAACATGATAAGTTTCATTGTATTCCCGATTCCCGATCATATTTCCTCCACAGAAATAACTCCTTCCTGCTGTCTTACCTCACGAAATACAGTATGGCGTGCTTTCCATTTGGCAGCCTCCATTGTTGCCTGGATCACCACACTCTGTGTTTTGGATCTCTTTTTGATGATAACTACGTTGGAGATCAGGATGTCCTCTTCCCGGAGCTTCTTTATGACCATACTCATCTTGTCTTCATTTTCAAACTCCATATATACGTCATAGGTATTGGAATGCTCTTCCACATAAACCTCTATATATTTCGCATATTTGAACACCAGAATAAGCCCCAGCGTGGTAAAGATCGCACCGCTGTAAAAGCCGATTCCCACAGCAAGTCCGATACACGCAGAAGTCCAAAGACTGGCCGCTGTCGTAAGACCGGATACATGTCTCTGTCCGGTCACAATGATAGTTCCCACTCCAAGAAAACCAATCCCGCTGACAACCTGTGCGCCAAGTCGTGCAGTATCTCCGATTCCTGCCCCATTAGAATATACATGGATAAAATCGCCCGTCATCATAACCAAAGTTGCCCCCATACAGACGATCATATGTGTTTTTACACCTGCCACACGCTTCTTCATTCCACGATCAATACCGATCAGACATCCAAGAAACATCGCAAGAATCAGCCGAAACAGCGTCGATCCCATATTTAAAGTGTGCAAATAATCCGATATTGCATTACATGCTCCGAGAATTCCGCCCATAAATTTGCTCCTTTCCTGTTGTAACATTATTTTCTGCCGGTGATAACGCCAATAGCGCATCACTTCATTTTGCCTTGCACGAACGCCGCAGGCCACACTCCCTCCATTCGAAAGCTGTCTAGTCAGCCGGACTCTCTCTGTCCGTCTCACTACGCAGTTTTTCATATGATCCTATACCCCGGATATACATGATCTGTAGTCTCACAGCATGTAAAACAGCAGGGATACCGGCGCCCGGCGGCGGTATCCCTATCTGTTGCTCTATCTACTGATCAGAGGGCATTCTGATTATTTAATAGACTCGTTATAGTTCTCGATCGCTTTGTTTACAGAAGCTGCAAGCTGATCAACAGCGTCCTGAGTTGTAAGCTTGCCATCATATACCTGCGGCATGATCTCGTTGAATGTAAGACGGGCTTCTGTCTGTACACCTGAGAGAACACCTGCTGTATTGCAGTTTACAGGAGAATCCTTCAGCTGGTTGATAGCTGTCTCGAAGTTCGGGTTTTCTTTGAGGTAAGCCTTCATATCCTCTGTCTCATAAGCTTTCTCGTTGATCGCAAAGTATCCTGTACCCATGGACCATTTAGCCTGTACATCAGGAGTTGTGATGTACTCGATGAATTTCCATGCTGCATCTTCGTTAGCTTCGTTGCCTGTATCTGTAAGCCACAGGGATCCACCACCGATGATAACGCCGCCTTCATCATTCTGCTCGATTCTCGGAAGATATCCTGTACCAACTTCGAACGGAGAAGAATCAACTGCATTTTTCAGGATAGCAGTAGACTCGATGATCATACCAACCTGTCCGGAGAAGAATGCTGTCTGAGTATCTGCTGTTGTTGTTCCGTAATCTTCGAAGCATCCGGAATCATACAGCTTTTTCCACATATCAAATACTTTCAGGCCGCCGCCGTTGGAATCAAAATCAACAGCTGTAACTGCCTCTTTACGTCCATTGTCATTGTTTCCGTATGTTACACCAAGTCCTGCAAGCTGCTGCTCAAAGAACCATCCGTAAATAGCCTGTGAATAACCAACCGGAGCTGCTCCGCTCTCTACGATCTTCTTGGCATCCTCAAGAACCTCATCATAAGTTGTTGGCGGAGTTTCAGGATCAAGTCCTGCTGCCTCAAATACGTCTTTGTTGTAATACAGCATAGGTGTGGATACGTTAAATGGCATTGCATACTGCTTGCCGTCTACGGTATAGTAGCTGCTGATAACCTCCATAACAGAGCTCTTATCATAGCCTGTGCTCTCAAATTTGTCTTCTACAGGAATGACAGCACCACTGTCATACATGAACTTTGTTCCTACGTCATACATCTGGCAGACATCCGGAAGACCGGAGTCACTCTGCATAGCAGCTTTCAGTTTTGTGATGGTATCATCATAGGTTCCCTGATACTCAGCTTTAATCTCAATCTCATCCTGGGATGCGTTGAAATCATCCACGATCTGCTGAAGCACCTCACCGTTTGTGCCGCCCATTGCATGCCAGAATGTAAGTGTTGTTTTCTCAGCTGCACTTACTGAGCACGGAGCTGCCAGAGATGCAGCCATGATTCCTCCTAAAAGAATCGCCATCCATTTTTTGTTGTTCATATAGAAACCCTCCTTTTATAATGGTCCGACCCGCCCCAATACAGGTCGGACAAATTAACATTTTTGCTACTTGCTCTTATGTGATTGGATCAACCCTTAACAGCACCTGCTGTCAGACCACTGATCATCTGCTTCTGACCAATGATAAATACAAGGATCGACGGAATCAGGATAACCATAGCGCCAGCCATAACCGGTCGGAAGTCTGTTGCCTCAGCCCCCTGAAGCATACCAAGACCGATCTGAACCGTTCTCATATTTACACTGTCTGTTACAAGCAGTGGCCACAGATAGTAGTTCCAGCTCTGAAGGAATACATAGATGATCAGAGCACCCAGTGATGGTTTGATAAGCGGAACACCGATGGTATATAAGAACTTGAAATTTGTACATCCGTCAATCTCTGCCGCCTCATGGATCTCCTTCGGCAGTGTCAGGAATGCCTGACGCATGTTGAATACCGCAAAAGCTGCTGCTGCATTAGGAAGGATCAGCGCTGCGTATGTATTACGGATACCCCAGTCAGCAATAGTCAGGTAGTTTGCGATGATGATCGCCTGGCTCGGGATCATCATGGTTGCCAGCATAATATAGAACAGGACCTTTTTGCCTTTGAACTCCATCATTGCAAAAGCATATGCTGCAAGAGCACCTGTAACGACCTGAGCAAATGTGATAACACCGGATACGATCAGTGAGTTCTTAATGAAGGTAAAGAACGGTGCAAGCTGAAATGCTCTTGTGTAGTTCTCGATAGTCAGATGGGACGGCCAGAACTTTCCGCCGTAGATCTCCTTCAGATCCATCATACTAACATTGAAACAGTAGATAACAGGAACAATAATAATAATTGCAAAAATAATATTCAGCGCATACATCGCCACTTTTACATATGGTTTTTCTTTCATCAGTAGGTCACCTTCTTTTCCAGTCTAAACTGCAGTGCAGTCAGGATGATCAAAATAACAAACAGAATTACGGATTCTGAACAGGCCACACCGAAACGGCTGTTGATAAATGCCTCCTGGTAAATCTCATACACGATAACGTTGGTACTCTCTGCCGGTCCGCCCTGGGTCATCATCTTGAACTCTGCGTATGCCTGTACGGAGTTGATGACATTGATGATGAGAAGGAAGAACAGTGTCGGAGAGATTGACGGAATCGTTACATGACGGTGCTTCTGGAAGAAATTCGCTCCATCCAGGGCAACGCTCTCATAAAGCTCAGCCGGTACACTCTGGATCGCTGCAGTAAGGTAAATGAAATTCATACCGATCGCCATCCATACACTAACGATCGTAACTGCGATCAGTGCATATTTCTTATCTGTCAGCCATCCGATATGAGTTCCGAGCGCCCTGTTCAGGATACCCAGAGAGCTGTGGAAAATAAACATGAACACTACAGATGCCGCTGCTGCGGAAATAGCCATCGGAAGTGCATATACAGTACGGAAAAATCCCTTTGCCCTGATCTTCTCTGTACTGATGATCGCCAGTATAAAACCGAGCACAATAGAAAGGATAACTCGCATAACAGAAAATTTCAGTGTTGTCACCAAACTGTTAAGGAACGTTCCATCTGTAAAAATATTCGTATAGTTGTCAAGTCCTACATACTGTGCCACCTGACCAAGAGGTGTGGTTCTGGCAAAGCTCAGCTGGATCGTCTTAACGAACGGCCAGAATACAAACAGTATAAAAAGGATCATTACAGGAACCAGATAGAGATAAGGCTCCACTGTCCTGAAAAAAGATTTTTTACTTTTCATTGTATATCACCTGCTTTTCATAAATTTACGTACTACCGATCAGCTGCATCATCACGATATCTCTGTCCCCCTGACAGTGCTGATCATGTTGCTCATTACACATTCTGCTGAAAAACATTTCCGTTATATCTTCCAGCAATTACCCCAATACATTAAGCAAAACTCTCATTTACGTTCTGCTGTCAAAAATGCCCTCTCACTACCCTCCTTTGTATTTGCGCGTTTGTTATCTTTACCAACTTTTTACCAAATGATAACACATTTCTTGTATATAATCAACAGTTATTTCTCTATTTTCCAATATTTCTTTATTTATTTTAAGCAATTATTATTTGATAATAATTGTTTTTTTATCTATTTTATACAATTTATCATACTTCAATAAGGCAATCCATTCTGATCACCTTTTCTAAAAAACAGATAAAAAAATCGGCAGAAAATAACACATCCTTCGATGTATATCTTCTGCCGTTCTCTCTTCTCAATGGCATCATCTGTTTTTATACAAAACAGACACAATCTCAACTTGTTAACCCAGATTATACAGTAAAATCCACTATAAATCAAGACCAAACACATATTTTTTATGCAAATCTTATAAATACTTTTTTCACAAGCAATCCATTTCATTACACGGAAATTGTCTTTAACTCACAGCTGTTGTGGAACAATTACACTTTTTTCTTCCTGTACCAGGATATTAAATACAAAACTATACCAAAAATTATCAAAAATGGAGCAACTGCCACCAAAACAGTTGTTAAAAGTATCACAATTAACGCTGCAATGGCGATCACGATCGCCTTCCCATACCATGTGCTCAGATCCAGTTTAAAGCTTCTTGCCTTTCCGGCACTGCTCTCCGTCCCATTATCCGCATAATCATCTGCACCGTAGCTCTCTTCAGAATAACCGGACTCATCATAAACAGCTGCACTGTCATCTGTATCGATCAAAGTCTTGGCGATCAGCCTGGGATCCCCCAGTTCTGCCAGAACATCTGATTCACTTCGGCCGTTCCGGACCTGAGACTGAATGTAATCCTCATAATACCGCACATGAGCCGCAGCTCTCCCCTGGGTCATCTGTCCGGACAGCTGCCCCCGTAAAACCTCAAGAAACTCTCTTCTGCTCATAAATATGTCAAACCTTTCTTATGAAATATAATGAAAAAACAAAACTCAAAACAACTCCAGAAACCTCACCTTGAAAACTTCTGCAAATTCTTTTTTAATACTCTCTTAAAATTTTTCTCATTATACCATAACCCATAAATTTAAATCAGAAACAAATCATAAAATTTTGATTAAAAAATAAAAAATCATAGTACAACGCAAAGGGCGGTTCATTTCCGGATGCCGCCAAAGCCGCATTCGGAAACGAATCGCCCTCCATGACGTTCGTTATGCCGTCAAAAATCACTCAACATGAACAGCCCCTGTACTCCTGATATTCATCGGATAGACATTTTCCCTTCCAACATACTGAGCCATATAGTCCACATACGCATCTGCGTTCTCGATCGGAAGCACGCACATGATAACGCCTGCAAAACCACCACCATGAACTCTGCAGATACCAGCACCGATCTTATTCAGAAACAGCTTGGTAAGCGCCAGACTCAACGTGATCTTCTGCTCCTTGCAATTCTGCAGAGAATAACAGTTCTGCAGCCACTCCCAGGAAGAATTACCGGACTCCTCAAGAAGACGCAGGAATCCCTCACCGTCTTTATTCTCAACAGCCTTCACAGCATCTGCAACACGTCTGTTCTCTTCATAAAAATGCATCGCACGAAGAACAGCACGGTCATTCGGAATATCTTTCACATGTGCCAGAAGATTCTCCATATTGGACTCACAGAGAAGCTCTACGCCCATAGCCTTCGCAGCCTCACGCATCTCCATAGGAATAGAAGAATATTCCTCACTGAGATCTGCATGGCCCTTACCGGTATTTACGATCACAAGTCTGCAGCCCATATCCTCAAAGGAAAATGCGATCTTCTCACAGCTGATATTCTCTTTATCAGAGAAATCCAGAAGGATCGGGCCGCCGGCAGCACAAGCCATCTGGTCCATCAGACCGGAAGCCTTTTTCCAGTAAACATTCTCAGCATACTGACCTGCTCTCGCATACTCGCCATACTCCAGCTTACCTTCATTAAAGAAATAATTGGTGATCGCACATACAAGCATCTCAAAGGAAGCAGAAGAGCTTACACCTGCAGCGGCAATAACCTTGGTGGAAACATAAGCGTCAAATCCACCGGTAGCATAGCCTTTTTTCTGCATATACTCCATAATACCTGCAACAAGAGCATCTGTACCTTTTGTATAGGTTTCTGTGCTGAGCTTGTCAAGATCAACAACTACTTCCTGTTTGTAACCCTCACTGATCATATGGATCACATTGGTTCCGTTTGGATAAGCAGCACCGATGGTATCCAGATCGATACTTGCCGCAATGATCTGACCGCCGTTATGATCCACATGGTTGCCAATGATCTCCGTACGGCCCGGAGCAGTAAAAAACTCTGCCTTGTCATGATGATATTTCTTCTCGAAATTCACAGCAAGATTGGTATAACGGGCGCTGCTCTCCTCTGTTTCACCATAGATTTTTTTCAGCACGTCTGCTGTCGGAATTTTAATTGTTCCCATTTTTTCTTCCTCCTGTTATATAGTTTACACCCCAGATCCGGAAGAACCTGAAAAAATCTTCCGCTCTGTCACGCTTCATGGTTACTGTTCACTCCGTTCTCAGCAACACGCTTCGCAATGCGCGGAATATTACCAGTGAATAGTAACGCTTCATGTACTTTTATTATAACAGTTCCGTCTTTTCTGTCCATAACAATTTTGTGTAAAAACCGTATTATTTTGTGGTGATCCCGGAATATCCCTTTGCATTTTCTGCCTTTTCTGATAAAATAAATTCCACTATGAAAAGCAGATATACACTTCAGGATCCGCGCACAGAAGGAAGGAGGTAACACCATGCAGATCATCACAGATCCCGCCGGAAAAGAACTGAAAAAACACGGAGACAGCTCCTTCCCATTCCTGGTAAGCTACGAGCGGCTTTCCGGCTATGAGACCGGTTCCTTTCTGTGGCACTGGCATCCGGAGATCGAGCTTACCTATATCGAAAAGGGCGAAATGCTCTACAAGATCAATCAGAATACCTTTCACCTGAAAGAGGGACAGGCAATCTTTGGCAATGCCAATGCCCTTCATGCCGGATATATGTATCAGGATCAGGACTGTCAGTATATCCCCATAACCTTTGACCCCAAACTGATCTACGGATTTTCGGGAAGCCTTCTTTTTCAGAAATATACAGAACCGATCCTCCGAAGCTTTTCCCTGTCCGCCGTACCGCTTGATCTATCCTGTAAATGGCATTCCGAGGCCATAAAAGATATCCGTGACATCATCGACCTGGACAGTAGCCGGAAACCCACGTATGAATTTGAGATCATCGCCAGACTGCAGCACTTCTGGAAAATCTTGTATGAAAATACGATCTCCCAGGCAACTCTTCCATCCGGTCAGGATGAAGAAAACTACCGCCGCATCCGTCAGATCATGTCCTATATCGCAGAACACTACTCTGAAAAGATCCTCCTGAATGATGTTTCAGACCTGATCCACTTAAGTCCCAGCGAATGCAGCCGGCTTTTCAAAAAATGCATGAATATCACTCTCTTCGGATACATCCAGGAATACCGCATTGAACGCAGCCTGGAATATCTGGAAAATCCCTCCTGTTCTATTACGGAGTCAGGACTACTGTCCGGTTTTTCGGACTCTAATTATTACACAAAGGTCTTTACGAAAATCAAGGGCTGTACACCAAGACAGTACAGAAAAAATCAGGAGCTGTGACATGCTCCTGATCTTTAACCGTTCAGTGCTCCATACCTATGAAGCATAACAATATTTATCCGTGAAAATGGCTGTTATCTAAACAGCTCTTTCATTGCCGGATACAGTTTGCGGAATTTCCGGTATTTTTCTTCATATTTTGCAACCAGCTCCGGTTCCGGTTCTACCGTATCTACTACCCTGACCAGCTTATTACAGATCGTTTCCACATCCGGGTATTCACCGCAGCCTACTGCTGCCAGCATTGCACCGCCCATGGACGGACCTTCCTCATTCTCCGGCACATCCACCTTCAGGTTCATCACATTTGCAATGATCTTTTTCCAGAGAGGGCTCTTGGCTCCGCCGCCGCAGATCTTGGTGCGCTCAATATGGATCCCGAGGCTTCTTGCAACCTCAAGGGAATCTCGAAGTCCGAAAGCAACTCCTTCCAGAACTGCCTGGGTCATATCTGCTCTCGTGGTATCCATGGACATTCCGAAAAATACGCCTCTTGCATCCGGGTTGTTATGCGGAGATCTCTCTCCCATCAGATATGGAAGGAAGAATACCTGATTCTCGCCAAGCTTTTGGATCGGTGCCTGCTCTGCCACAAAATCCTTTGTCTTAAGGATCTCCTCTGACCACCATTTGTTGCAGGAAGCAGCGCTTAACATGCATCCCATCAGATGATAGCTTCCATCTGCATGGTCAAAGGAATGCAGTGCATTGTTTTCATCCACTCCGAAATCTTTGCTGGAAATAAAGATCGTACCGGATGTTCCAAGGGAAATGTTGCACTGGCCATCGCCAACCGTTCCTGTTCCCACAGCTGCCGCAGCATTGTCGCCTGCACCTGCTACAACCTTCACATCCTCTGAGAAGCCAAGCTCTTTTGCAACTTCTGCTTTCAGCTTTCCGACTACCTGCCAGCTCTCGTACAGCTTCGGAAGCTGTTCCTCTGTGATATGGCAGATCTCAAGCATTTCCTTTGACCAGCAGCGGTTCTTCACATCCAGAAGAAGCATACCGGAAGCATCGGATACATCTGTGCAGAAAGATCCGCTCAGGCGATAGGCAAGATAATCCTTCGGAAGCATGATCTTTACCACTTTTTTAAAATTCTCAGGCTCATGCTTCTGCATCCAGAGGATCTTTGGTGCAGTGAAGCCTGCAAATGCAATGTTTGCGGTATACTGAGAAAGTTTTTCCTTTCCGATAACCGTATTAAGATATTCCGTCTCCTCACCGGTACGGCCGTCATTCCAGAGAATCGCCGGACGGATCACATTGTCATCTTTATCCAGAGTTACAAGACCGTGCATCTGACCGCCAAAACCGATTCCTGCTACTTCTTTGCGGTCAATTCCTTCTGTGAGCTCTTTGATCCCTTCCATGCTCTGGACGAACCAGTCCTCCGGATTCTGCTCAGACCAGCCCGGATGGGGGAAGAACAGCGGATATTCTTTTGATACGATGTTGCAGATCTTTCCGGATCCTTCCATAAGAAGAAGCTTTACAGCGGAAGTTCCAAGATCAACGCCAATATAATACATAGTGATTTTTCCTCCTGTAAATACAGAAACCGCAGCTCTCAGTTCGCAGCGCCTGCACGCCTGAGAGCCCGCGGTTTCTGAATCGTATTTAACCAAATCAAGAAAGTCCCCTGCGGGGTTACGAAAAGCAATAAGCAGCGAGTGGAGACTTGCTTGTATCAGGCAGCACGTACGGATGATCTTACCTGCCTGTTTTAATTATCTCCAAGGATTCTCTGTCGGATATCTCACGCCTGCCGGCTGATTGTAACCGATCTCTTCAACCGGTACACCAATGTATTTGAACACCTCGAAGAGAGCTTTTCCGTGATGTCCGAATGCTACAGCACCGTGATGCGGGAATCCTCCCTCAATCAGCACGTGACGGTAGAAACGTCCCATCTCCGGAATTGCAAATACACCGATAGCACCGAAGGAACGTGTTGCAACTGGAAGAACCTCACCGTGTGCGATATATGCACGAAGCTTGTTGTCCGCTGTACTCTGCAGACGATAGAAAGTGATATCTCCAGGCTTGATATCTCCCTCAAGAGTTCCGTTTGTAACCTCGATCGGAAGGGATCTTGCCATGATCATCTGATATTTCATCTCACAGAAGGACAGCTTGCTGGATGCTGTGTTTCCACAATGGAATCCCATAAAGGTATCCTGAAGTGTATAGTTGAATTTTCCTTCGATAGATTCTTTGTACATATCCTTCGGAACGGAGTTATTGATATCAAGAAGTGTAACGATATCATCACTTACTACCTGTCCGATAAACTCACTTAATGTACCATAGATATCAACCTCACAGGATACCGGAATGCCCTGTGCTGTCAGACGACTGTTTACATAACATGGAACAAATCCAAACTGTGTCTGGAATGCAGGCCAGCATTTTCCTGTCAGTGTTACATATTTACGATATCCTTTGTGATCTCTTACCCAGTCCTTCAGAGTCAGCTCGTACTGTGCAAGCTTCGGAAGGATCTCAGGTTTCTTGTTTCCCGCACCAAGCTCTTCTTCCATCTCTTTTACGAGCGCCGGGATCCTTTCATCACCTTCATGCTTGTTGAATGCCTCGAAAAGATCCAGCTCTGAGTTCTCCTCGATCTCAACGCCAAGGTTGTAAAGCTGTTTGATCGGTGCATTGCAGGCAAGGAAGTTTGTAGGACGCGGTCCGAAGCTGATGATCTTCAGGTTGCTCAATCCCTCGATCGCTCTTGCGATAGGAAGGAATTCATGGATCATATCCGCGCAGTCCTCTGCATCACCTACCGGATACTCCGGAATATAGGCTTTTACATTACGAAGCTGCAGGTTGTAGCTTGCATTCAGCATACCGCAGTAAGCATCTCCACGTCCCTGGCAGAGATTATCCTGTGTTTCCTCAGCTGCTGCGATAAACATCTTCGGTCCCTCAAAATGCTTTGCAAGAAGGGTCTCAGAAATCTCCGGTCCGAAGTTTCCAAGATATACACAGAGTGCGTTACAGCCTGCTTTTTTGATATCCTCCAAAGCCTGGACCATATGGATCTCACTCTCTACGATACAGACCGGACATTCGTAGATATCCTTTGCATCGTATTTCTTTGTGTAAGCGTCTACAAGAGCTTTTCTCCTGTTTACGGAAAGGCTTTCCGGAAAACAATCTCTGCTGACTGCAACGATTCCGATCTTAACTTCTGGCATATTGTTCATAATCTTCATTCTCCTTTTTATATCCGGCAGATTTTCCACCGGTGATATTATTGTTCGTTTGTAACTATTCACTTCACCCAAAATCAGTCAAGTGTGATATTTTCACCCTTCAATCCGTTGAATGCGCCTTCGATCTTCGCATCCTCATGAGCGATAAGCCATTTATTTCTGGCTGTCATCAGACCGTCCTCTCCGTCCTCTGACATCGGAAAATCAATCTCTGTGTTGGTTCCTCTCGGAAGAACAACTACACACTGAAATCCACTCTCATTCACATGGCACGGTGCATAATGGAGCGTTGTGGCATAAACCTCGATCCCGGTTCCTGCCGGTACCAGAAATGCCTCCACCTTTGAGGTATCGTATGTAAGATCCTCTCCTATATCCTGCTGATGTCCGATAAGCAGTACAAGATCTGTCACTGCTACATTGATCTCGGAATTCCGATGATATTCCAGGGCATTCAGCTTTTTATTGTGACCATTGCAATATCCGATCTGGACAGGTAATCCACCAAACGCTCTGTTTTTCAGCTCTTTTTCCACATCGAGAGCTTCCAGCTCCTCTGCTGACGGAACATATACCACATCCTCCGGAACCGGTGTATGCTTCATCTCCTTCAGAAGCGGACCGAAATTGTATCCCTCCAGAACCTTTCCGTATCTGCGGAAAGCCGGATCTGTTACTTTCTGAATTTTCACGATTTAACCCTCCTTACAAAATTACTGTTTCACAGCTTCTCTGTATCTTCGTTTTGAACTGAAAAAAGCATACCACATCATGGTATGCTTTTCGCCGCTTTTCTTGACTCATTCATAGCACTTTTTTGACATTTTTATGATTCTGACGCTCCACTCTTCCCGGCAGGATCCCGTAACGCTTTACAAATTCCCTGGAAAAAGCCCTGCTGCTTGCAAACCCGTTGTCAAGTGCGATAGAGCTGATGGTATGATCTGTATGCAAAAGCTCCTTATAGGCGTATGCCATGCGGATATCCTGTAAATATGTCTTAAAATTGACCTTCGCATATTTTCGGAACATCCTTGACAGATATGCATCGGAATATCCGAACATGGCTGCAAGTCCGGAAAGCCTGAGATCCTCCTTGTAATGCTCCCGCATATAAGTGGTTATTTTTGACAAAGCATCCAATCTGCGGCTGATCTTCAGCGCATTCTCCTCCACCTCTGTTTCCCTGTATGCGGAAACCATAAGATAAAGGACTTCATAGAACACTGCCCTGATACGGAATTCGTACCCCGTTTCCCCGGATACGTACACCCGATACATCTCCCGGATCAGAGAAACCATCCGCCTGTCTGTTTCCTCAGACTCTTCGTTTCTGCTCCGAAAACGGATGAACCTCTGAGCGGTAAAATAATCCGAAAACTGCTTCAGCGGGATCTGCAGTACGATGGTCTCATTACGTACTGGCGCCTGAATAGAATGTACTTCATTGGAATTAATGATCAGAAACTCCCCTGCCTTCAGAGGATACTCTTTCTCATCGATATAGAAATAAAGGCTCCCCTCCATCACCGCAAAGATCTCGATCGAAGTATGCCAGTGTTTTTCCCTTACATAATTTCCGTTTCTTCCTTCAAAAAGAAAAAGCTTAAAAGGAAATCCTTCATTGGGAATGATCAATTCATGCTGAAACTCCATGCTCCTTCTCCCTTTCCTGCTGTCCGGTCTGGACCCGGCGCATCATACTTCCGTAAAAAGCCGCCAGGATCTGCTGAAATAACGTTCCGATCATAACCGGAAATAATGTTTCCGCCGGAAAATACGCTCCCGCGATCACCGCACCGGCGCTGATGTTCCGCATTCCGGAACCATAGATCATGGAAACCGTTGCCTCTTTATTCTGTCTTGTAAGAATGGCAATGATCCAGCCAATGGCATATCCCCCTGCTGCCAGGACCAGGATCGCTGCTGCTACCTCCAGCCGTTCTCCGTTAAGATGCTTCATATAAGGAGAAACCTTGGAGGAATTGGAGGTTACCACAAAGATCAGGCACATTTTTGAAAAAGGTGCCAGCTTTTTCGGCCAGGTCTCCATAACCTTTCCATGGCTGACTTCATTAAGGCACATGGCAAGGACTGCCGGCAGAGCGATCATGAAAACCAGCTCCTTCATCATTCCCACAGTATCCATTTTTACGCTGGAGCCCACCAGGAGCTTCAATACTGCCGGGATCAGAAAGGGAGCCAGGATCGTATCGATCACAACCAGCGAAAGTGACAGCGGACTGTTTCCATTATAAATGGACACCCACATCAGACTGATCACCGCTGCAGGTACGGAAAATTCCAGCACCATTCCTGTGATATAATTCATATTGCCCGGGAACAGAAGATGTCCCAGACCGCAGGCGGCCACCGGTCCCAGCACATGAAGGATCAGCAGCATCAGGATCAGCGGAAGCGGCCGCTTAAACACATCTGCTACATCACGGAACCTGGATTTCAGCGCACCGATAAAAGTCATAAATGCAAAAGCATACGTCACATAGGGCACGCCATGCTTTGCAATATCCGGAAACAGTACCCCTGTAAGCAGACAGGCCGGCGTCACAAAAGCCATCCATTTCTCTATAAAGCTGTTAAATTTTTCCAGCATATCACACCTCTTGTTTGTCTTTTTTTACAGTTTATCACAAAAAAACAGCGGTGCAAGAAAAAAATCCCCTGTTTTATAGCCGATTCCGGACAAATATGATATGATAGTACCCATCCAAAAGCAACCTGAAACCAAGGCGGACTACAGATATCCGCCAAAATGATCATTTTTTATGATCTGGAAAACGAGGCAAAAAATGATTTCTTTAATTATACCATGCTTCAATGAGGAAGAATCCCTTCCGCTTTTTTACCCGGAAGCCACTTCTGTCCTCAGGCAAATGAACTGTGATTATGAGCTGATCTTTGTGAATGACGGTTCCAGAGACAGAACCCTTGAGATTTTAAAAGAGCTTTCCGAAAAGGATCCTCATGTGATCTATCTTTCTTTTTCCAGAAACTTCGGAAAAGAAGCTGCCATGTATGCAGGCTTCTGCAATGCCGGCGGCGATTATGTAGCAGTAATGGACGCTGATCTTCAGGATCCGCCGTCCCTTCTCCCGGAAATGCTGGAGAAGCTGGAATCCGGAGAATATGACAGCGTTGCCACCAGACGTGTCAGCCGTGACGGAGAGCCACCTATCCGGAGCTTTTTTGCCCGGAAATTTTATCAGCTGATCAATAAGATCTCGGATGCAGATATTGTGGACGGCGCCAGAGACTTCCGTCTGATGAAGCGCAGTATGGTGGATGCCATCGTCTCCATGAGTGAGTACAACCGCTTCTCCAAGGGAATCTTCGGCTGGATCGGTTTCCGCACCTGCTGGCTCCCCTACAAAAATATCGAACGCGTAGCCGGTGAGACCAAATGGAACTTCTGGAAGCTGTTTAAATACGCCGTCAGCGGCATCATCAATTTTTCTCAGGTACCGCTGACCATCGCCTCCTGGTTCGGAACGACCATGACCGGTTTTTCCTTTCTGGTCCTGGTAGCCATCATCGTCCGAAAGCTGATCTTCGATGATCCGGTCCCAGGCTGGGCTTCCACCATCTGTGTCATCATCTTCATCGGCGGCCTGCAGCTTTTCTGCCTGGGTATCATGGGACAGTACATAGCAAAAACCTATATGGAGGTCAAGCAGCGCCCCCACTACATCATAGCAGAATCCAACAAAAAGGACTTTACACCCATACGTTGATTTTTATTCTGTCGGCAGCTCGACCACCTGATATTCGTGGCCCAGCGCCGGCAGGATTTTTTCTTTTACATCACTGGTCTTCATCAACAGAGTGGAAGTATTGATACACGGATGGCATCCGAAATATTCTTCATCCAGGACTTCTTTATCGATCACCAGGTGTACCTTCTTTTCTTTATCAAAGATCAGTCCCATCAGACTTAAGGATCCCGGGGTAATGTTCAGATATTCCTCCATCTGCTCTCCGTCTGCAAAGGAAAGTCTGGCTGTTCCGATCTGTTTGGACAGAAATTTTGTTTTAAATGGCTTCTCTCCAGGCATCAGCAGAAGATAGAAATCTGTTTTCTGTCGGTTGCAGAGAAAAAGATTTTTACATATCTGCGCTCCCAGAAGCTGATCCACTGCCTCGCAGGCCTCCATGGTCATCAGTGCTTCATGATCTGCTCTTTTATATTCAATCCCAAGACTGTCCAGAAAATCGTACACTGCGATTTCCTTCTCCAGACGGCCCTCGATCTTCTCCGGTCTTCCTGTATAGATCGTTTTGTCAATTCTTGATTCTTCCATGGTGTCTCCTCCGTTATTTTTACATTCTCATATGTGCAAGTCTTAGTCGCAGCATATTACGCTTTGCTGCTTCACCCGTAACCTGCCGATTTGTTTAATCATAGCACACCTGTAGCAAATAAGATACTCCGGATTTCCGTCTGACTATTGACGATATCAGCCTCGGATGCTATACTCTCAGGCAGAAAGGGAATGAAGTTCTCCCCCGATTTTTATCGAAACCGCCAATGAGCTGATGACTTCTGTGCAATGCACGGGGTTACCAGCTTTTTTTGATGGATTTTTAAGATCCGGGAGATTGAAAGGAGTTACTATGACAAAAGAAACTATCCAAAAAGAACATCAGATCCTGCAGCTGAAATATGCTGTCCTTGCAGTGGTCGTGGGAATCTGCGTCGGGATCGTAGATACTATCTTCGGCCGGGGCCTGCTGGCGATCTCTGCTTTTCGCACTGCACACTGGCGCTGCCTGCTGCCCTTCCTGCCTCTGGCCGGACTTCTTATTGTATGGATGTATCATCATTTCAGCACCTTAAGCTTAAAGGGCATGTCCCTGATCTTCGAAACCGGGCAGAAAAAAAGAGACCAGATTCCTCTGGCCCTTGTCCCTCTGGTAATGCTCGGCACCTGGATCACTCATCTCTTCGGAGGAAGTGCCGGCCGTGAAGGTGTTGCCGTGCAGATCGGTGCTACACTCTCCCACGAGGCCGGACGTAGGCTGCATATCCGGGAAAATAAGCCTGTCATGCTGATCACCGGTATGGCTGCCGGTTTTGGCGGTCTGTTCCAGACGCCATTAGCCGCTGTATTTTTTGCCATGGAGGTGATCGTTGCCGGATATCTTGAGTACGATGCGCTGCTGCCGGCACTTATCGCCGCATATACAGCCTCCTTCACCTCTCATTTCCTGGGACTGGAAAAATTTGCTGTGGATATCCAAGACACTTGGACTGTGACCGATCTCCGAAGCATGATCTCTCTCATTGCTCTCGGACTTGCCTTTGGTCTCGCAGGACGATGCTTTTCCGTACTTCTTCAGAAAGCAAAGAAATTATTCGGGGAAAAAATCTCAAATCCGCTGATCCGCATCGGTGTCCTGGCCATTCCACTGGCAGCTCTGCTGTTTGTAATCCACGGCGGACGCTACACAGGTCTTGGAACCAATCTCATCTCCACTTCCTTTGCCGGAGAAACGATCTACGGATATGACTGGATTCTAAAGCTTTTGTTTACTGTATTTACACTTTCCATCGGTTTTCAGGGTGGCGAAGTGACACCTCTGTTCTCCATCGGCGCTTCCCTTGGAGTCGTCCTAGGTTCCATCCTCGGGATTCCTCCGATGATCTGTGGGGCACTTGGCTACGCCGCAGTATTCGGCAGCGCCACCAACACCCTCATCGCCCCGATCCTCATCGGCCTGGAAGTCTTCGGCACCCGAAACACCATCCCCCTTATCCTGGTATGCATCCTCGCTTATCTGGTCAATGGAAATCACTCCATTTATGGAGCACAGCAGAAGGCACTTTGCAGGTTTAAGGAGTAGATATGTACATATTTTTTATTCGGTCATGACTGACTCGGTTGTGGCCGAGTGAACTACCCAGCACCTAAGGATATCAGATTCGCCATATGATTCCTTTCTTCAGCTATTAATGGATTCTATCTCCGAATCATCATATATTTTCTTTAACTCTTTTCTCATTTCCTTATTGATATTCATATATCTTGAATTATCATCAGCCCATTTTACTTTCAGGATATCGTGTTTGCGTACATATAATACAGGCAGCCGGCTTCTGTGCTTATCCATAAAGATTCCCCCGCTTTCATAAAAAGTTTCCTGCAGGTAATCATTTATTTCATCTACCTGGATTACAAATGTAAAACGAATATCCTTCTTTTTTTCTTCTCTGGTCATCTCATTGATCCAGAACTCTGCAAATTTATCATTTAACAACAAAACATCATTTCTATCCATATCTGTAATATCTATAAGCGCCCAGATATTCACCTGATTATTTCTATTTTTCTTGAAAAAACTTACTTTTCCTTTTTCGTCCAGTTCATATTCTGACTTTTTTTGGTACTGGTTATGTAAAAGCCCTTTGTGAACCTCCCACGACTGAAGTCGCGTGCTTCCAGACGCTTTAGGCGTCAGACTGAATATCGGCGGATACGCCTATAACTTAGGTGCGCAGTTATGCGCATTTCCCATGCCGGATATGGCTGGTTCCCACATTACAGGTAGTCCGCTGTATATCTGCCTGTATCTATTCTACTTTTAAGAGTTCCATTTCTGAATGGAGTTTTCTCAGATCTGCATAGACACATGAGGTTCTACGCTTTACAGGAGGGACTTTTGCCTCCAGTAAAGACCTTTCCGTTGCCGGAATGGGTTTTAAAAGTTCTCTGATAAAATATCTCGCTCCTATATTACAGGCTGCTGACAGGTCACAATTATATCGTTTTCCTGTCTGGAAAGTACAGAGGCTGTGATTTTCCCAATCACGTGTTACCGCTCCGGAACCATCATAAGCCAGTCTGCTGGTATTCCATGCGCAGATCCTGGATACCCGCATCCCTTTCCTGTGTGCCTGATGTCCACAGCGCCTCTGTATATCCCGCTTTCTCCACAGGTGCAGTTTCTGTTTTTTCTTTCCCGATATCTTCCCCTGCATCTCCAGATACTCGAACACGATCACATCTGCATGGTTTTCTTCCGCATATCTTACAATCGCACCTGCAGTCTTTTTTCCAAGTTCCGTGTTCAGACGTTTCGTATATGCCCATCTTCCCTGTGTCTGCGCAGAGCCATGTTCCCTCTGGGATCTGCGGATCCGTCCCAGTGTGCGGTACATCCGGTCTTTTTCACTGGGATGATCTATGAATCTTCTTCCCAGGACAGTTCCGTCTGCCCGCATGATGGTACAGACTGCATCGGTATTGATCCCTAAGTCCACGCTGCAGATAACCTGTTCTTTCACAGGTTTTTTGGTAAGTGTTACTTCTTCTGTATAGGAAAAACGCAAAAAGTACTTCCGGTGTCTCTTTTCCAGAGTCGGGGCAGATGCCTTTTTCCCTGACCAGTATCTTCTCAGATGTTCCATATCTGTATGCTCCAGACGTACACAGGACCATTTCCAGTCATGACCGTCATAGAGTTTCAGGTATGCTTCGTCTTTCCCTTCCACTCCTTCACGGTACATGACATCACGGTAGAAAACCGGCATGGCGTGATTTTCATATACAAGCTTTGGTTTCCCGCTCTTTCCGTCTGTCTTTTCCCATAGATCCAGCCGTGTTTTATAAGAGGATACTGTCCCCAGTGCATGCTGGATGGCAGATCTGCGCAGATAGGAAGGCATCTTTGGGAACCGGATATCAAAATCAAAACAGGCATGATTTTTCTTCGTAGTATGTACCAGATGTTCTGCAGCATTAAAACGCCTCTTTGCATCCGGGATTTCTGCTAATTCTTCCCATACCTGCACATAAATTCCAATCAGATAGCTGACAGCAGCACGATAAATCTCCAGTGTCTGGCGGATCGGGATATTCTGTTTTCGTAATTCTACACCATAACTGGATATTATCTGCATTTTTATTTCTCCCTGATAACTCTTTTCTCAGATTCTGTTGTTTTTTCTACTATCCATGGCTATATTTTAGCACATATAGTGCCATAAGTAAACATGTGTTCTTTCTTTGGGTAAAAAATTTGCGCGTCTAACTCATCACTAAAATAACGAGAATGCGACGCGCAGTTATTCAATCGCATCATTCCCACTGCTATTCGTCCAACATTTCCAACAGGAATATACTGCTGCAAAAAAAACATCTGTCAAAAGCAACATTTGAAACAGAAAACACCCTCTGATTCCGGAAAGCCATTTTCGATTTTTTCTCATCATCCCATAAACATATAGAGGATTTTCATCTACACTTTCCGAAGAAATATCCTGATCCGGTGTTTCGCCACATCTGAATACCCATCCAGTCAATGCCAAATATCCCCAAAAGGCTACTCCAAATGTGAATCTATCATCTTCAAAAATCCAACGATATGACAAGAATAAAATACAAAATAATAAAATTTTTTCAGGTATATTATTTTTTCTTTTTCGGTTTATTATGATCCCCCCTAGTCATCAGGCCTGTACAACATCCGATATGCCCAGACAATCCAACAGATCTTTTTTCATTTTCTCATATTGTTTTTTATATCTCGAATATCTATATAACGGAAGGATTTCCAGGCGATTATAATAACGGTTATATACCGCTCCAAGACGGTATCGTCTTTTATACATCATTATCCCTGAATTATTCCGTACAATGCTCTTCAGAATACGATTATCATCTTCTACTTCCATCACAAAGGAAAAATATATTTCCTTTTTTTCCTCTTTCGTTGTAATATACTGTTTCCAAAATTCTACAAAAGCTTTATTCAATTTTCCGATATCCGCTTCCTGAAACAAATCTGTTTTTACATATGCCAGAATATGTATCTCATCTGTTTTGTCATATCTGTAGAAAAAAGTTTTTCCATTTCGAGGAGCTTTATACGTATTTATATACTGATAAATTCCAAAACCTTTTTCCATTACATCAGAATGTATCTGTAAATCCCTGTAACACACCGGATTTTCATAATACATATTGATATTCTGGCACAGAAAACTGAATGGCGCCCAATTTCCTTCTTTATCTGTTGGATATTTATAATTCTTTTTATAAAATTTCACATAAAATATCCACATGCATACTCTTGCCATGATCATAAAAGCCAGTGAGATATTCAGAAGGATTTCTACCACTGTACTATTTATACCTGGATTTACATGCTGCATCCCCAGATATACAAAATACACTCCCAACCACAGGATCATAATTTTTCGTAAAAACAAAAAACTTTTTAACTTTCCGTTTTTCCTGATAGGAAGAGCATATTTCGATTCCTTTTTGTCATTTAACATACCGTGTACATA
>NZ_JBDGAB010000053.1:0-25953 GCF_040910705.1 Blautia sp. RTP21359st1_E11_RTP21359_211015 | reverse complement strand
TCTTTAGACAGATTACATGGAATAGAAGTTTGCTCATCAAGATACTCATAACCCATAATTTATACCTCCTTGAAGATTATATCGTTTGCGGCTCTGAATATTTTTAATGCCTCAATTTGAGCATCATATTCATCGTAACCATTTGCTTTTAAATCAGACATATAGACATCCCAAAGCCTGAAGTCAACATGTCTAAAGGATGAATATGTAAAAATCTTGCCATCATGACATATAATTATGCCGAACTTATAGCCGGCATTAAGAAGGCAATTGAAATCATCCGGACTTGGTGGAAAACTGGATGGATGTGTATGTATTGGAATCAAATCGCTATATTTGCTTAATATCTTAGCAATGGAATCATCAACTCTAATCATTCGCTGCCTGGTCTCATCCATTTTTCTATAAACAACCTTTTCTTCTGTAGGACTAACCCAGCACATATCTTCAAACATGGTTCCACTTCTATGAAATAACATTTCCTTTGCATTTTTGTAGATAAGTTTATTAATAACTTTTGAGTCAGTCAGATTGTCAAATTTTCTTCTATACTCTCCACTATTGATATATGCATGATTAATCTGTGTTGGTTTATTGCGACCATATCGCTGTTCTTCGTCTTCTCTAATGTAATACATATGTCTCCTTTCTTAATATTATAACCATTATTGGTTTTGTAATCAATAATAATATGATTTTTTCTTAGACATTTAGGATTAAGTAATGTCAGCTCTAGCTCTTTAGTTTTTGTAATGTTCTGAATCCGGCATATTACTTTTGATTTTTGAAAAAGAAAGGAATATGCAAAAATGGAAACAAAGAAAACACAGATAAAAAGAAAATTCGTGTCTCTCGCAGAGGCGAGACCGGATTTGGCAAAGGAGTGGAATTATGAGAAGAACGGGGATTTGAGACCAGAGGATGTGAGTTGTGGAAGCAATAAAAAGGTCTGGTGGATTCAGTATGATAAAAGCCCGATTACAGGTAAGATAATGAAATTAGAATGGAATACCAAAATTATCCATAGATATAATGGAGCAGGAAATCCGATAAAATCAGGGCATCAAGCTTTAAAAAACTACAATGATTTGGCATCTGTAAGACCAGATTTGGCATCCGAATGGAGTTATGAACGCAATGGAGATTTAACACCAGATATGGTTACTTGTGGTAGCGGTAAAAAAGTTTGGTGGATTACATATAAACAAAGTCCAATTTCAAATAAAATGATGAAACTAGAATGGGAAACCACTGTTGCCCATAGGGTTAATGGAACTGGCGAATGCCCATATCTTGTAAACAAAAAAGCCTTGAAAGGATTCAATGATTTACAAAGTCTACGTCCGGATTTGGCAAGCGAGTGGAATTACGAACGTAACGGTGACCTAAAACCAGATATGGTTGTTTGTGGTAGTGCAAAAAAGGTATGGTGGATTCAATACGATATAAGTCCTGCAACTGGTAAAAAAATGAAATTAGAATGGCAGGCAGAAATCCGCAGCAGGGCAGTTAGAGGTTTGGGAAATCCAATAAAATCAGGTTCAAAAGTATTAAAGGATTATAATGACCTTGCATCATTGAGACCAGACCTTGCCGCTGAATGGAATTATAATAAAAATGGCAATTTAAAACCAGATATGGTTACATGTGGCAGTAATGCTAAAGTTTGGTGGATTCGTCAGGTAAAAAATTTGGATACAGGTAAAATCACGACCATAGAATGGCAAAGCAAAGTAACACATAGAACAAAAGATATGATAATGCCAAATACATCATTACAATGTATGGAAAGTGAAAAAAGTTTACTATCTGTACGACCAGATTTAGCTTTAGAATGGAATTATAAAAAAAATGGTAATTTAAAACCCCAAAATGTTAGTTACGGAAGCAGTAAAAATGTATGGTGGATTCAGTATGATAAGAAACCTATTACTGGTGAAATAATGAAATTTGAATGGAAGGATAGCATCATCCATAGAGTGAATGGTAGAAATAATCCATTCAAAAATAGCAGAAAAATTTTAAAGGGGTACAACGACTTAGCCTCTGTAAGACCAGACTTGGCTTTAGAATGGAATTATGAACGTAATGGTAAATTAAAGCCTGATGAGGTCTCTTATGGTAGCGGCAAGCAAGTTTGGTGGATTCAATATGATACAAACCCTATAACTGGTGAAAAAATCAAGTTAGAATGGAAGGCGTCTATAGATAATCGTGTTAAAGGAAGAGGAAACCCAATAAAAACAAATAAAAAAGTTTTAAAAGGATATAACGACTTGGCTACTTTGTACCCAGATTTAGCATCTGAATGGAATTATGATAAAAATGGAGATTTAAAACCACAAATGGTTGCATGTGGATGCGTTAAAAAAGTTTGGTGGGTGCAGTTTGCAGAAAATCCCGAAACAGGAAAAATTATGAAATACGAATGGAAGGCTCAAATTAAAAGTAGAGTTAGTGGTGTTGGAAATCCTTTTTTAATAACATATAAAGGTGAAGAATATGTAAAAAAATATCTTCAAAAAAATGATGTTACATACATTTCACAACAGAAATTTTCAGATTTGCTTGGCACCGGTGACGGTAAATTATCATATGATTTTGCAATACCTGACGCCAAAAATAGATTTATTTTAATTGAATATAATGGCATACAGCATTATGAATCTTGTGAATTTTTTGGCGGTGAAGAGCAATTCAAAAAGCAGCAAGAACATGACCGCCGCAAGCGCGAATACGCAAAACAGCATGGATATAAACTTATCACCATCAAATACACATACGATACATATGAGAAAGTTGCTGAGTATCTGGATAAGCATCTGCCAAAAAGAGATTGCAAAAAAATTCCTAAAAAAGCCGCATAAATGCGTAATATTTTTTTGTACATTGTTTTCTAATGTTGCCGCCCGAAAAATCGGGCGGCTGTTTTTGTGATACAAATAATCTCACATATTGTTTATATAAAATTAAACAATACGGAGGAAAACAAATATGAAATATAAAAGTGGCACCATGGCTATGGTAAATCATACATTTACCTCAGAGCAATTAAATGATAAGTTATTCTACGAATATAATAAAATACGAGTTATAGAACCGCTCATTACATCTGCTATAAATAACGTAGCTGATAATCTTGAAACAGAGTTTTCAGGATTAGAATATTCCGTCAAAACAGCACCAAGTGTAGAAGACAAGCTTTTAAGAGCAGAAAAGAGAGATACGTCTGGCAGATTTTCGCCAAAACGAGAACTTGCTAACTTTAAAGATATGATTCGATATACAGAAATATGTAATCACAGAGATATTGCTTCGGTCACAAAAGATACTATTGAGTTCATGAAAGAACAAGGATATACTTTAAGCGGCACGAAAAATTACTATACTCATCCGTTTGGGGCTACAGGATATAAAGGAATCCATTTAAATTTTATTTCACCATATGGTCAGGAAATAGAACTCCAGGTGCATTCCAAAGAAAGTTTTGATGCAAAACAAAAAGGGCATGAATTGTATGAAAAAATCAGAGCAGTCAGTACATTAAAAAGAGATAAAGAAGCAATGAAAGAAGAAATCAAAAGAATTCATGGGATTGTAAAAAATCCTCCAAATATAGAAGCAATCCATGATTATAAAATGCCTCAAAAAGAAAAAGAAAAATTGTTATCTATTGGAAAAGAGCAAACGTTGGTAGAGTATGAAAGTAAAAGAACGGATTCAAATTCAGAAGCAATTCGTTTTTCCGTATATTATGGAAATCAAGAATCCCCAATACTTGAAGGATACGAAAACCGCTACCCTGACAATAGTGTAAAGCATTACCATTCAATTGATACAGAAAAAGAACATTCTGCCGTCATTACTTCTGTTGACAAAGCAGGCCATGAAATAGCTGCTCATACGACAGTAGCGCATCCGCGTGAACTTAACGAAGTCGCACGTATTGCAGACGAAACAGTAAAAAAACATGAAAAATGGATGGAAACGAATTTTCCGGACAAAACCGAAACAAATATTGAATTAAACAATGCCGAAAAGATAACAGAAGCTCCATCAATAGCAGAAGCGTTTGATGATTATGAATTGTAAATTTTAACTGCCAAATATTTATGCATATTAAATTAGACATGAAGAAAGAAAGGAATATGAAAACCATGAATAAAGAAGAAAAGCTAACAAAAGCAATCATCTTTGCAACAATTAAACATGCAAACCAGAAAAGAAAAGATGGAACCCCATATATCTATCATCCGTTGGCTGTCGCAGAGCTGCTGAAAAAATATGGATATGATGTTGACTATCAGATTGCAGCTGTACTTCATGATGTATTAGAGGACACAGATACAACCGAAGATGAAGTCAAAGAATTTGGAATGCCAGTTTATGAAGCCGTAAAACTGGTGACACGACCAGATGGAATGGATGAGGCGGAATACGTCCGCAGAATCCTGGAAAATCCAATGGCGGCCGCAGTAAAGAATGCAGATAAAATTCATAACCTTTATGAAATTGCATTTTCTGAAGACAAGCGAGCAATCGCACGATATGCTAGAAAAGCGGAAATTTACTATGAAGGGAAATTTTCCATGGCGCTAGATGATGCAATCGCAAAAGCCACATATATGAGTCATTTTCACGACGAAAGGAAAGAATATAAGGAATCCATTATGAGAAAAGGAATCCCGAATTTTACGCAGAAGGAAATGCGGTTGTATTCTGAATCTGAAAATATAGCAAAAAAAGAGGCATACAATCTATATATGAAGAACACGGACATTCCTGATTTAAACGATAATAAATTAAAGTTTGCTATCGTTGATGAAAATGGCCCTCTTTGGTATTGCTATATTGGAAATGAAGAAGCCCCGGAAAAGACTTGGAGATTGACAAAAGGTGGATGGGTTGACGATTCAGAAGAAAATATCTTTTTTGCATATGGATTTGATATAAGTACTGTTTCCAAAAAAGATTTTATTGATGCAATGAATGAATTGTTTGCATCTAATTGGTTTTATGATTTCGTCGAGAAGAAAAAAATTTGTGGAAAGCAGAATCAATAAAAAATAAGATTCTGCTTTTTTGTATGTACAAAAATAGTGAACCTCCCCCACTGATTTCTGGCGAGCAGAAATCAAATGGGAAGCTTCGTTCATCCGTATCTGGAAGGTTTCGACGAATCGAAACATTTCAGATACAAAATTACTTGAAGGACTACTCACAGTGTTATCGTTCACCTTGTTTTCACCTGGGCATGCCGTCAGGTTTCCAAAACTATCCGCAAGGCAAAGACCGAAGCCAATGCTAATTGGAAGATAACGGGCGCCATTTCTCATACCTTTCAGATGGATATGAATGATTTCATCCTTAGACGGGAAGTTCTTCCTCTGGTTTCCTTCCGATTTCCGGTTCACCCATATCCATATATATATTCAATTAACTTCGTATTGATAATGAGCATGAAATATGTAAATTATACAGTAGTTGCGTCTGGCATTATGTATGCCAGTTGGTTAAATATACCCGCAAGCTTTTTTAAAAAGTATGCACGGTTTTGGTAATTGCAGAATTCTTCTTTCATGTATTTATTCATGTCTGCAATGCATTCAAATTTGCCATATGGTATCATATGGTAAAATTTATAAGCTGGCTGTTTCTTTAAGCACCTTGCCAGAAATCTCCATTGAGACCAGTGATGCCTGTTTTTGTTATCCTGTGGAATCAGTGGACGGAGTTCCTTAGGAGGGCGTTCCTTGAATCCCATAGCCCTTCTTCCAATCGCCATTGCTGCGGCAACGTGTATTGATATGCCATAATGGCGCATATATTTGATTTTTCCAATCTGTGATGTGAATGCCGGTGCTGCTTTGTATAGACCGATTCCGTATTTATAGGATTTAGATTCTGCAAGCTGTGTGATTTTTGTGTAAGCAAATTCAGACAGTTTTCTGTTTAACTCTTCGTTTTTGTACATTGATTCATTCTTGATGTCTTTCAGGTTTTCCATCGCAACAGGTTTACATTTCTGGCTGGCATACTTAAATATCTGCTCAAGGGAATTAGATAGTATCTGTTCCCTCTGCTCATTCGTCTTTCCTGTGATGTCAAAACGAATCACTTCGTGGTGTATAAGGTTTCCATTCTTATCAAGTTCTGTCATTGCAAGATGGTTCACGTTTGTATCAAAAGAGACACACCCATCGGTATAGTATTCATTTTTTCTCGGAAGTTCCTGTTCTACAGATACCATACATTTTACGAGTATCCTGTTGCCTGCATCTTCAAACCTCCACGCGACTGCCTGCCTGGATTCATTGTTTATTGCGTCATTGACAAAGACTTGCCCGTATGGAAATTCAACACCTTTTATCTCGTAAGTAACTGCCCGAAGGACGGACTCCTTTTTTGTCTTGGAACTTTTTGTCTTGACTGGAATCCTGGTCATGGAGTCATAAGAAAGTATTTTTGTATCAGTATCATATCTGACAACACAGTTGCCCTGTATGATGCCTTTTCTTCCAGGAATTGTCATACCATTATTTCTTCGGCTTCTGTATTCCTTAAGCCATTTATCATGTATGCCTGCATAGATGGTGTTCTGCTGCTTAAATAATTTCCTGCCTCCAAAACATACAGACGGCCGCCCGTTGTCAATCTGGGATTTTATTCTTTCCAATTCATGTTCGTGTCTTGTTCTTCTCTGCTCAATACAGTGTATCCTATGTTCAACACGCTTGATTTCAGGTGTAAGATACTGTACTTCAAAAAGGTATTGGTTTTTGTATGTCGTAACCTTCTTGCCTTTCCTTACCTGAAAATAGCCTTCGCTGGTTTCCGATTCATTGCCGCCGCGATAAGACTTGAACTTCACTTTTCTCTTTGACCCAGATTTACGATGAAGGCTTCTATTCACAAGAGACGCTTTTTCTTCTTTTAAATGGCCAAGCCGCTTCTGCTCCGAAGAAAGCTTCTTATCCTCCTGTTTGATTTTGCTCTCAAGCGTTTCGGCGTTCAGCTTTAGACACTCCATCGCGGATTTATAAGAAGCAACCGCTTCTCTTTTTGCAGCATTTGCAAAATGGTCGTTAACATCAAATTTATCTTTTAAATGGTTGTGTATGGATGTTCCGTCAGAAAGCGGCTTGTCCCCACCCATTTTGACAATAAGAGAGAAAGCATAGCACTTTATCTTATTGTAACGTACAATGTCTGTCTTTATGGAATCCATCGCATCCGGTTTTGTATATTTAGAAAAAAGACATTTTTCCATATGCTCTCCCTCCTTAAAATTGTTCTTGACATATATTACTTATATATTTATAATTATACTATATTCAAAAGATTTGTCAAGCATTTAGAAACTTACATACATAATTAATTAGGAGTATATTTATGGAATACAGGAAATCATCACATGCAGTGTACGGGCTGCAGTATCACATCGTGCTTGTGACAAAATATCGCAGAAAATGCATCAATGAAAAAATAGGAGACAGACTGAAAAAAGAAATCATCCGGTTGATAGAGGGACATGAAGGACATGTAATTTCAATAGAAGCTGTCTGTGACCATGTCCATATCCTGGCGGAACTAAGTCCAAAATATGCGGTCGCAAATGAAATTGCTACATTAAAAACAGTTACCGCAAGAATCCTACGGAGAGATTATGGAGACTATCTGAAGCAATTTTTATGGGGAGATAATTTCTGGTCAAGAAGTTATTTTATCGCAACTTCAGGTGGTGTTACATTGGATGTATTAAAAGAGTATGTTGAAACACAGAACAGGAGACCCGGCCGTCCTCATGGAACAAAAAAGAAAAAATAGATATTTTTCATTGTATTTTTTATATTTACAAATTCATCTCCACCTGAATCAAAGATTCAGATGGAGTCTTCTTTGCTTATTATGATAAAAAATACCCGCAAAATCATCTGGTGGAGACTTCATAAGTAAGATGCAATTTTTTTACAGCGCCGTCCGATTACTCGGGCGGCTGTTTTATTTTGCATATTGTATATAAATAATATATCCCAAAAGGAGGTGTTTGTTTATGTTTCGCAGGACAAAAAGAAGGATTGTAATTGGATTACTGGCAGCAGCCTTGGCCGGCGGCGGAGCCGCCGTAAATAGAGATGCAATATATGAGAAAACCGGAATTGACGTGGATTTTCTAAATTTGCGTGGGGTAGAAAAAATAAAAGACGCTGAAAAAATAATGGCAAAATATAGTATCAAGCCGGAAGATATGCAAAAAATATTGTCCAGCAAATGGGCTGAAGCAATGGAAATCCTGACAAAATACAATGTCAACCCGGCGCATATTGCGCAATTGGTCTTAACTGATGTCGAGAATCATTCCTGAATGTTTTTTGCATATTGTATTTGCAAACAAATATGAAAAAAGAAAGGAAAAAATAATATGGAAAAAATAAACGGAGTAACAATGGATGGACATACAGTCGTAGATATTGACCGGAATGCAGATGAAGTAGTGATTCCTGAATATGCAAAAGATACAACATATCAGCTGCCGTTGTACGGTATTAAATCTATGGAGGTAAGCGACCTGATGTTACTTGCACAGTTTGCCGGTTTACCAAAAAGGCTTGTGCTGAACGACAAAGGCAATTTGGCTTCTTATTCGTTGAGTTACTGGAGCGGCGTAAACGCAATCGATTCGGTCCTTGGACGCGCTGGTTTGGAATGGCTGGAACTGACAGATGACAATCCTTATTTCAAAACGTTTGATGGAATACTGTATTCAAAAGACGGATATAAATTAGTTAAATGTCCGGTGGACAGGAACGGAAGTGTAAAAATTGCAGACGGCACGGTTAGTATTGAGCCAAGAGCATTTGAGAACTCCGAGATTTCCGCTGTGGAATTTCCGGATTCGCTGCAGGATGTTAGGAACAAAGCCTTTTCGAACTGCAAAAATCTTGAACATGTGAATTTTGGACATGGTATACAACGCATCGGCTCGTCTTCACGATGCTTTCAGTCTTGCCATAAACTGAAACGGATTGAATTTCCGGAACAGGTACGCAACATCGGGGAAAAGTCTTTCATGAACTGCGGCTTGGAAGAGGTAATCTTTCATGAAGGATTAAAGAGTATTTCTTCTAGTGCTTTTGCATATTGTGATGAATTGAAGAAAATCTTTCTCCCAGATTCACTGCAATATATCGGAAGATTCAATTTCGCAGAGGTGGAAGACATATATTTAAACCACAGTGTTCCAGTAGGGCTGCTGTCTATCATTTCGTCAAACTTTTCTGCAACATATACGCCTATGTATAGCCAAAGATTGGATGTACTGTCAATACATATTGATAACGACATTATATGTGTGCCGAAATCATTAAATTTATCTGGCCAAACAGAAATACTGACCATTTTGGAAGAGAGAGACAAAAAGCGATACGGAGACACTTTTAAATTGTCATATTTAGAGCAGGCTAAACAGGATACGGCATTTTTTACTTATGCATATGGAACGCCAAACAAAAATACAAAAGAGTATTTAAAAGAACAGGCTGACGAAATTGCAAAAAGATACCTTAAGGCTGGACATACCGAACTCCTGGTAAAACTCCTGCAAGCCGGTTTTGTTAGTCGAACTGGACTAAATGTAATGCTGGAGATGCTAAAAGAAGACTCGAAAATGAACTTGGAGACACAGATGCTGGCGCCACCTGTTGCTGCAAAAATAGACAGGCAGGAACCTGTTGTCATGGCTTATATCATGCAGGCACTGGAAGAGTGCAGAAGAAAAAATGGAAGAGTGGATGCGGAAAATCTAAGATTGAATTGAAAAGCTGGACGTTTCGTTGCAGCCGGCAAAGCCGGCTGCTTTTTTTTCTTCGTGTAGGAATCAGGCATATTGGAGATGAAAATATAAAAGACAAAGAAAGGATAAAAAATATGGATAGCATTTATAGTAGCGAAAGTGGAATTTCTTACTGTTATGATAACGGCGGTGTAACCTTCTATTGCTCAGACGTTTATACTTGCCGAGATATTGATATGGCATCGAATGTTAAACGCGTATGTTTTGGTGAGGACAATAACACAAATCAAATGTATTACAAATTAAGGTATTCTTGCATGATATTTCCGAATGTAACGGAAATATATATTGCCAGAAATGTTGCAGCAATAGAAATCAACAACAGAATGTTTCCAAATTGCCGAAAGATTGTCTCAAATAATGTAAATTATCGTTCCGGAAGTATGCTGGTGAAGGAAGATAAAGCCATGGACTGGAATTTTCTGCTTAATGCGTTTTGCCTGAAAAAAGGAGAAGACGTAGATTTAACCGGAATAGATATGATTAAATCAGGAGCCTTTTCCGGATGTGAAATCGTAGAAATCAAAAATGTTGCTGACCTCTCGCAGGTTGAAAAATATGCTTTTTCCGACTCAGATTTTTGTTCAGACAAAAACAAGGCGGTTGGCGGATTTCGAATGGCCGGACCAATCATTGTAGAAATGCTGCCGGACCTGGAAGAGTATGAGATACCCGACTATGCTATATACACTGCGCCACGGGCCGTAGAGGCTATGCAGAAAATGCACAAAGCCAAACGGCTTATCATCAATAACCTTGCGGCTACGGTAAATGTACTTTGTACAACCCAGCTGCCTAGAAAAGTGATTGTAAAAAATATAAAGAAAAGGACTGATGACACAGATTATGATTTGTTTGACATACTGGACAGCGAAACAACTGAAGAGATTGAACTTCGAAATTGTTCACCAGAATACAAAAGCATCAATGGACTTTTATATGGAAGAGTCATAGATAAATATGGTTTTTTTACCAAAACATGGAGTGCTCTTCGGTGCCCGCGAGGAATGAAGAAAGCAGTGATTGATGATATTGCAGAAGAGATTGCGGAAGCAGCATTTATGGGATGCAGAGTGGAAGAAGTCGTGATGCCAGAATCTGTGAAAGTGATTCGCAATGAAGCCTTTAGCTGTTGCAAATATCTTAAGAAAATCAATTTAAGCAAAAATCTACAAAAAATTACGAATCAGCTTGGCAATAACGCATGTTTTAAGAAATGCGAAAGCCTGAAGGGTATCGAAATTCCTGCCGGAATTAAAGAAATCCCGAATATGATGTTTTTTGGATGCAGTGAGCTGTCAGAAGTGGTTTTTCATGACGGGCTGGAAGTCATTGGTGCCAGCGCATTCGCTTCATGCCGGAAGCTGAAAAAGGTAAGTCTTCCTGAAACGGTAAAACGTATTAAACGATGGGCCATGGCTTATGTGGATGAATTACATTTAGCCTCAAACGTAATTCCAGATGGTCTGGTGCTTGGTTTAAATAGTTCGGCTTTCTCTTCTTTTTATGCAAGGGTTATTTTTCCAGATAGAAAAGAGGTGCTCGTATCTAAAATAGTAAATCCAGATGTAGAAGACAAAGCGACGCTGCAATTAAGCAAGCACTGCCAAGACCCAGATTGGTATATATACAGTTCAGATATAACAAGCCTGCGGTTAAATGGACTAACTGAATATGAGAGAAGGCTAAAAGCACCAGAAGAATGGCCGGACAGCAGACCAAAACAGGCTGAGCTCAAAAGATTCTTACATTATAACAGTGTTGCCATTATGGATTGGTTATCGACGCATAACAAAAGGCAGTCATTGGCAAAACTGATTTGTTACGGATTTCTGCCGGATTCAGCATTGAGTGACCTGTTAATGTATGCAAATGAGCATAATATGCCTGACATTGCTGCATATACTATCCAGCAAATGCAAAAAGAAAAGACAGGCAACACAGAATTTCATATCTAACAACATAGCGGGCGGAAAAGCCCGCTGTTTTTGTGTAGAAATCCGGCATATTGGAAATGAAAAAAGTAAAAGAAAGGAGGAAGAAGCATATGGCAATCGTAGAGACACCACCATGTAAATGGACACCGCCAATTTGTAATGACAACGAGCATCCGGAACGACCAATAAGAGAAAAGAAAACAGAAGGAAACGAAAAAGAACCAGAATACAGAAAATTGCATCAGTTACCTTGGGCAAGGATAAAGAAAGCCCCGCCGTGCAAGTATATTCCACCAATCGAAGAACCGTAAAGACTCGCAAAATTTGCAAAGTGGTTCCGCGTATGGTATAGTATATACAACAAGAGGGAAGAAAAAAAAGCCCTCAGACATCAGGCGGATTCGCCGCCGAAAATCCTTTCTTTGTTTGAAAGTCCCGCTGCTGTGAAAACATGACAGCGGGGCTTTTTTTTGTTTTATCGGAACTGTTCTTCAGCATATTAAATACAAAACTACAAAGAGAGGAAGAAAAAATATGGATAAAAAGAAATGGATTCCGACGCAGGATGCCTGGCTGTATTTCGAAGGAAACGTCTGTACAGATATAAAAGTGAGTACCACTGGTACCAGTGTTCGACTGGAGGCCCCAGAATTTGCGCTCAGGAATTGCAAGCGTTCTTTTCCAGGCGTAAAAGCATTAATCATTCCAAAAGGTGTTAAAAAGATTGATATTCCAAACTCACTGTTTCCGAATGTGGAACATGTGATTTCCGATTCTGATAAGTTTTTGACATCTACAATGCTTGTGAGAAAAAGTATTATGCAGGGGAATACGCTTCTGAATGCTTTTTGCAAATCAGAAGATGATGTTGTCGACCTCCATCGCGTCGATAAGATTGATAATTTTGCTTTTGAAGGATGCCGGTCTTGGAGCCTGGTAAACGATGCATCTGTTGGATATGTTGCTGAAAATGCTTTTACCGATTCTGCGTTTATGGAACAGCCATTTAAAGGCGGAATCAAACTTGCGGGACATATAATGATAGCAATGGATGATACGGCCGAAGAGATTGTTGTACCACAGGAACCACAGATTTTCATTCTAAGCAAAAAAGTACAGTCTGTCATCAGAGACACGAAATACGCTGGCACTAACATCAAGCGTATGCGCGTCAAATGCCTGGACTCCGTAGAGGCGTTTTGCTACATGCCGGAGACCGTGATTCTTGACTCCAAAGAAAAATGCACATGGTCAAAAGTCAGCAGGACGATATGCGGTATCGTTTCGGATAATACAAAAAATCTGATTTCCGAAATTCCAAGATATAAAAGCGTAGATGGAATCTTGTATTCAAGCGACATGAAGACTTTATGCTTCTGCCCAGGAGGAAAAACTGGTCATGTAGAAATCCCAGAAGGGGTAACTAAAATAAAAGATATGGCTTTTAATAGCTCCAAAATACACTCTGTGAAATTACCAGACACTTTGCAGGACATAGGCTCGCAAGCATTTCAGCTTTGCCATAATCTCACGCATATTGATTTTGGTAATGGAATCAGAAGGCTTGGCGCAAATGGACATTGTCAAATATTTGATGTTTGTAATAGCCTGGAGTCTGTGGAATTTCCGGCGCAGATAGAGTATATTGGCAACGATTGCTTTGAAAACTGTAAAAAATTAAGAAAGGTAAAGTTTAATGAAGGATTGCAGGAAATAGGCCCTGAAGCATTCATGGACTGTGAAAGTCTTAAAAATGTGGAATTTCCAAGCACGCTGAAAAAGGTTGGGAAAAGAGCCTTTGTGGCAGCAGATGGCGTCAAATGGCTTAAAATAAAAGCAATTCCGTCCGGGTTTGTGCATGCGTTTGTAAAACATATCGTAATTAACAGCCATAGATATATAGATGTAGATTTCAACGGAAAGCACTTCGCATTGCCAAAAGCTATGGATTTTTACAGATTGTCTGATTGCGCGCAGAGACTTGAACCCGAATGTATATCCTGGCGTAAACTGACTGACGAGTTTTTGGATTCATTATATCTGTATTCAATTTCTGACGTTGGAAAGATTTTATGTGCTATGATTGCGTATAAATACACAAGAAATGAACAGATAAAACAAGATGTGCATGATGTTGAACGTGCGCTTTTGAACCTGGATGAGAAAGACCTTTCCGAAAAAGAGTTTGTGGATTGTCTGAACACTGGATTCGTGGATGCGAGGCCTGAACTGATAGATGAGGTCAAGAAGAAGGGGTGGAATATAGCAGTAGCATATATTCTGGATAAATCAAAAGAACCTGAAAAAGTAAATCTATCTCTTTAATTTTGATGAGAAGGCTGGCATCAGCCTTCTTTTTTTTGCGATACAGAATTAAGCATATTGGACGTATAAAAAAGAAGAAAGGAAATAAAAGAATATGGAAAAAACGAGCAAAATAAGATATCAAGATTGGTCATCCTCCAATGATACAGAAGAAAAGAGATGGAGTAAAGACGGAGTTAAGATGAACGGGAACACAATTGTGGCTATTGATGTAACCAAAAAGAAAGTAACCATTCCGCCATATGCTACGTGTACTGAATGGAAGAACCTTTGGGGACTTGAATGTCTGGAAATATCCAGTATTAACCTGCTGGCTCAATTTACGCACCTTCCCAAAAAATTGATTCTAAACGACCCGAATGCATTGAAACTTGATGAAACGGACATTTTTTGCAGACACAATGTCGATTCCGTTGCCAAGATACAGTCTGTATTAGGCCAAGATGGAATGGAGTGGATGGAATTAAATGGAAGTAAAGACTATATTACAAAAGATGGCATTTTGTATACAAAAGATATGAGAAGTTTACTGAGATGTCCTGCTGCAAGAGCGGGTGAAGTTGTTATCCCTAAAGGCGTCAAGTTCATTAATGAAAAAGCATTTAGTCATTGCGAATGGATATCTTCCGTAGTCTTTCCTGATTCCCTGGAGGCAATCGGCCAGCAGGCGTTTGCCGGCTGTCACAATCTTAAACACATTGAGTTTGGAAACGGAATTAAAAAAATAAACTGCCGCTGCTTTGAGTTATGCTGGGGATTGGAAGAAATCAATCTTCCGAAACAGTTAGAGATAATCGATTATGGAGCATTTTCAGGATGTAAGCTTCGCAAAATAACTTTTGTAGAAAACGGTGTGAAATATATTGGGGATAATGCTTTTAACGGAAAAGACCTTGATGAGGTTACGCTTCCTGAATCACTGGAATATATCGGTGCACAAAACTTCCAAAGTGTAAAGCACATAATACATCTAAAAAGTGTTCCAAAACGCTTCGTGATAGCTATAACTGGAAGCTCGTTTATGCGTTCTTTCTATGAAGACCCGATGCAGAATATGATTGTCCTGGATATAGACGGAAAACAGTTCTATATGCCGCGTACATTGAAACTCGGAACAGAGCATCTTGTGCAGAAAATACTTCAGGATAAAATAGAAGACTCCTACGGTATAATGTTTCTTTACGCTAATTCTGGACGTTGTAAACTGGTTGTTGCTGCCATGTCTTACATCGCTGGAAACCGTAACGCAAAGCTTGTTAAATTCGTGGAAGAAAACGAGAAAGCAATTTCTAATACGCTCCTGGCATACGGCCACATAAAGGAACTTTCAGAATTTATACAGACTGGTTTTGTTTCGCACCGTACACTGTCTCTTATGCTTAAAGCATTGGAAGATGGAACTGACACAAATGCTGCACTTAAAAACAATCCAGAAGCATCAATACTGCATGATGAAGGAAAACAAACTACTGCAAAAGCGTATATCTTAAAGGCGCTGAACGAGCAGAAAAATAAAAATAATGAAGAATTGCATATTTCCTGACTGTAAGAGCCGGCTTTGCCGGCTCTTTTTTTTCGTACAAGTATTTCTGCATTGTAACTGTTTTTGCAAATTCTGCATATTAAACGTATACAGATTGACTCAATGGAGAACGGGGAATCCCCGGCCGACCAAAAGTCGTCCGCGGGTCAAAGGTTCCGGTTTTAACTTCGCACGCGGGTCTGAATCCCCGTTCGAAACACGCTTCGCTCAGCCTTACGGCTTCGCTCGCCGCACTTCAGGCTGGTTATATTTATTCTGGTAACGAGTCCAGCTTTGCTGGCGAGTTATCATTTTTAATCTGGTACCGACTCCGGCAAAGCAGGGGAGGTATCAAAAGGAGGAATAAAATGAGAAACAGATGTATGTTTGAAAAAATGGCAGCCGGGATGGCGCTTGCGGTGACGGTGATGGCCGGTGCAGCGATGCTGCCTGAAAGCGGGCATGAGCTGATAGTCAGGACTTATGCCGCAGATGCGAGTAATCAGAATAGCCAGAACATTTCGGGAGGAGGTACCAGTACTGAGGATAAAATAGACGAAACAGGCAGCAAAGCGGGATGCGCGGAGAATAACGAAAACAGCGACGACGGAAGTGGAATTTACGACTTCAAGGATAATAAGACGGCCGGGGCTGTGGCCTTCACCAAGAAATGGGATGGCGGACTGACCAATGCGGAGCGTGAAATCCCGGATATGTATTTAAGCACTGGAAGGCCGAGCAAGAGCACGAAGGGGTACACCGTCACATTCCACGGGAACGGGATAAAATTTGCCGACGGGACCGACGAGAATATGGTAGTTTATAACTCTTCCGGACAGATTGTGGAGGGAAGTTATAAGGAATCGGTAGGAACCGGAGTGGCGTGGTATGCGAATGAAGCGTGTACGCAGAAAATAGAAATTTCTGATGCTGGCATACCGCAGGTTGAACTGACCGGGGATGTGGATTTGTGGGCGAAAGAGATGACGTTTGAGATTAAAGGATATAATGACAACTATCAACGGAGAACGGAGAATCCTCGGCCGACCAAAGGTCGTCTGCGAGTCAAAGGTCCCGGTTTTAACTTCGCACGCATGTCTAAATCCCCGTTCGAAGTCTGGTTACGAACGCGAAGCGCAAGCTATAAACAACAATATAATGATTTCAATTCTTTAATCCCAAATACGGTTACTGAAATCGTGTTTACCGATGAGGTAAAACCAAAAGACAAAGCGACCATTGACGTTGACGCGGACGGAGATGGCGGTGTTGTCGCATGGCTGGATGATGATGCCAGAACAGTCATGAAAGTGTCTACGCAGATTCCGGGCGTAAAAGTACAGGCGGCGAAAGACAGCGAAAATATGTTTTTCAATAGAAGCAAGCTTCAAAAAATCGACTTTAAAATGCTGGATACGCAAAACGTGACGGATATGTGTTCCATGTTCAACGGCTGTTCTGGCCTGACAAGCCTGGATTTAACACCACTGGATACGCAGAACGTGACGGATATGAGTGGCATGTTTTACAAATGCTCCGGTCTCACGAGTCTGGATTTAACGCCATTAGATACACAGAACGTGACAAATATGAGAGACCTATTCGGACTCTGCTCCGGCCTCACGAGCTTGGATTTGTCTCCGCTGGATACACAGAAGGTAACGGATATGAGTTACATGTTCTACCACTGTCTCGGTCTGATAAGCCTGGACTTAACCCCACTGGATACACAGAATGTAACGGACATGGGTTCTATGTTTTCCAGATGCTCTGGTCTAACAAGTTTAGATTTGTCACCGTTGGATACTAAAAAAGTGTGGGATATGAAATCCATGTTCGCCGACTGTTCTGGTTTGACAAGCCTGGATTTGTCTCCGCTGGACACGCAGAATGTGACGGATATGAGTTACATGTTTTACGGATGCTCCGGTCTAACAAGTTTAGATTTGTCACCGTTGGATACTAAAAAAGTGTGGGGTATGGACTCCATGTTCTACGGCTGCTCCGGCCTCACAAGCTTGGATTTATCCCCCCTGGATACACAGAATGTGACGTATATGTATGCCATGTTCTACGACTGCTCCGGTCTCACAAGTCTGGATTTGACGCCGCTGGATACGAAAAACGTGACGGATATGCATTCCATGTTCTACGGCTGCTCCGGCCTCACAAGTCTGGACTTAACCCCACTGGATACATCAAAAGTGACGGATATGACGTACATGTTCGCCGGATGCTCTGGTCTCACCAGCCTCACCACAGGCACCACATTCAAATTTGTTGGCACGGACTATGAACTTTCCGGCACATGGCAGAACACCGCCGGCGAAACATTCACCTCCGGAAAGTTCCCCTCTAACGTTGCCGATACCTACACAAAAATATCTTAATCCAATCTATCTACAACAACATAACACTACGCGCAACAGAGCGGCCTTTGGCTGCTCTGTTGCTTGCCTTCCCTCTTTTTTTATTCATTTTCTCTACTGTCAACCATCCACCATCCATCTTTCCTTTTATCTTTTCCTCTTGCTTTTTGTCTTTTTTTCTATTTCTCATATTAATCATGTAACACAAACAAAGGTTAACAAAGAAAGGAAATGGAAAACTATGAAAAAACTAAACGATTTCGGAGCAAAAATTGGCGGAGCAAAGAAAGACTTATGGGCACTTTTTAACACACTTTCTGATGAGGAACAGGGCGAAATGGCCAGGAAGTCAAAGATTTGGAAACTGCCAAATTACCGGGCAATGATTGAAGAAGGTACGCCAAAAGAAGTATGCTTCTGGCAGAACCAGATGCGCAAGGCTGTTGTATCCAGACCGGAAGCAAACGCAAAGGCATATGTCAGATTCGTGCTGGCATTTAAGTCAGATGTAGAAGCGTGCAATACGATAGACGAGGTTAAGGCATTTTATGCCGGGAACCCGGATATCGTTGAGTCTAAAGGCGTTTTTGAGTATCTGAGAAAGGCTTCGGAGAATCCTAATGACAAGCACTGGGTTTACGCGGATAGCGAAACGAAACCATTTTTTGACGGCAGTAAAGTGCTTCGTTATGTATATAGCACAAAACGTATTTCAAAAGACTGCGCAGAAAGCGACTTCCTTATGAGAAGAGAAGATAAGGAGGCAAAAAAATACTATGTGTTTGAAGCAAAAGCGGAGAATATTGAAACTAAGCCATATAGCAAGAAAGGTGTTTTTGCAAATACAGTAAAAAGCAGCACTTGTATTACCACTTTCTTTGACAAGGTCAATTATTCTGAGCTGGTAGAAGAGTCTCCAGATGATTGCCTGTATATTGCCATGTACGACAGAACAAAAATCGGAGTATATACTTCCTGCGAAAATGCGAAAAAAGCCATTGAAAGCAAAAAAGAAAAAAATGCGGGAAAGAAAGAGGCAGAGAAGAAAGAAGCATTTCTTCCGCCACATCTTTCAGAGATTGAAAGGACAGGAAGCGATTACAGTTACTTCAGATTTACTGCTGGAAATGTATTGATGGCAAGATATGGACTGCGTGGTGGCGAGTTCGGAAACTATACTTCTTCAAAAGACAGAGTGGGAAGTATTAACATGGCTTATGATGGTTTTGAAGACCTCTATAAAGCCTTAGGTATTTCACATCGGGACATCAGTCTTGGTGGTGAACTGGCAATCGCATTCGGCGCAAGAGGCCGTGGCTCAGCAATGGCTCATTATGAACCGGATAGAAACGTCATCAATATGACTAAAAAACGTGGCGCCGGCTCACTGGCTCACGAATGGGCTCACGCTATGGATGCTTATCTTGGAAAGAAACTTGGGCTGTATGGATATATGTCAGAGAATGTGAAATCAGACAAGGTCTTTGCATCTGCAAAAGAGCTTCTTACGGCATTTGAAAAACAGGATGGAAAAGAAACTGCATTTTATGCAGCATCCAAAAACTTTGATGGGGCTTATAAAAAGGCCGGAAACGGTTATTGGTCATCGGCCCCTGAAATGTTTGCAAGGGCTTTTGCATGCTATGTCAGGGATAAACTTGGAGACAGAAAGTCAGACTATCTTGTAGGTCACTCTGAAGCGGCTTCTGATGGCGTTAGCGTGGCGATTCCTGTCGGGAAAGAAAGAGAAGTCATCGATAAGAAATTCGATGCTTTTATCGCCGATATGATTAAACTTGGTTACTTTTCAAAAGAGAAGAGCAGCACAGACAATCCGACAGAATGCGACGATTCACCAGAAATTGTGGATATTATCTTCTACGAGGACAACGGCGGCCAGCTGATGTTTTGTTAGTTTTTAACGAAGAACGGAAAATCCCCGGCCGACAAAAAGTCGTCTGCGGGTTAAAAGTTTCGGTTTTAACTTCGCACGCGGGTCTGAATCCCAGTTAGAAGTCAGGTCACGAGCGCGAAGCGCGAGTTATCAAAGGGCGGAACTTTTTCCGCTCTTTTTTTTGCGGCAAAAAAAAGAAGTCCCGGCGCAAAGGCCGGGGCATTCTAGAGCTGAAGTTTTTTGGAAGCGTTTTTTGGTGCTTTTTTCTCAATCTCTGTTAAGATGTATGCCGCGAGAGCATTCATGTTGTTTTCGTGTGCTAATTTCAGGAATTTTTCAAGAGAACTCTTTGCAAAAAATCCAAGCTGAAAGAACTTGACGAGTTTTTCCTCCTTTCCTTCGTTGAAATACCGTTTCACGATGCTCTGCCTTGAGCGTTTCAATGCATTACGGTATATGTCTTTTTTGGTAATATCGTAGAGTTCAAAGGCTGTATCCTGAACAAGTGCGTTACTGAAACATAAGGCATACAGACTGTCAATCCAATCTGTGTCAGCTGCTTTTGGAGAAAACATGCGGAAACATTCATCCAGTTGTGAGATGACTTCTTTTGACATGGTTTTTGGAAGATAAAACGTATAATCTTTGTCATCTTCAGTTACGATAAGTTTGAAGGTGAGTCCAATCTTATTGTATGTTGATGCGTCATTGTATGCATTCAATACAGACAGCAGGATTCCTTCCGGCGCTCGGTCATACACATGTAATTCTTTAATGAATCTGCCAAAATTATTTGCTTTCACGGTTTTTAGTGTCCTGGGTACAGTTAATGTATCCGCAGCAATATCGTTAAACGTGGTATCGCCAATAATCTCCAGGCCTTCATGAAGGACAACTTTTTTTAAATTGCAGCATGAGAACATCATGCTTGACAATACCTTTATCCATGACGGAATTTCAAGCTCTTTGAGTCCTCTACACCCATAAAATTGGCCCATATCACCAAATCTGCTGTAATCGTCAATGGTATGGTTAAATTTGATATCTGTAAGTTGCCTGCAGTCAGAAAACGCATAAGTCCCAATTCTGAATAAGGACTCAGGAAATTTTACAGACTCAATCTTACTTCCTGCAAAAGCATTATACAGTATATATTCTGTCCCTTCCGGTACATCGTAATGACCATCACGTCTATTTGGATATTTAATAAGGACTTTCTTGTCTTTAGTATATACCACACCGTCCACAGTACAGAATCTATCGCTATTTTTAGCTATACGATACGCCTTAGCGTAGATGTCTGAAAGGTAGTCTAGTAAATCGTTTACAGATAAATTTAGCCTGTTGTTGATGACCAGTGTGTTGAAACTTGTGCCTTTCAATTTGTTTAACTGGTCCGGCTTGCTGAAAACGACCTCCTCGATGTCATCCGCATTTTTAATATATACACCGGTGGCATCATCGGGGATAACTGCCATATCTGCAGTACGGTCAATTCCTACTACCGTTTTACCAATCAAGAATACGCCATTTACAAATTGCTTTCTTCCGAATTCAAGCGCAGAACCGGCAAAAGAATTACCTTGGGCGATAATCTGCTCTGGGATATTTTTGATATGCTCTGAGAGGCAGCCCTCAAAGGCATACGACCTTACGAGTTCAATATTCTCCATATCTATGACGAAATCTTTGTCATGATAAAAGGAATTGAACAAAATACCCGTTTCTTTGCTGATAAGCATTGGCCCAGATTTAAAATTACGGCTATACGAGATAACCTTCTCAATATTTGGAAACATGGAGTTGTAAATCTCAATGCTTTGGACCCCCTCGTTGATGACAATGGTCTTGATGTTTGGAAACTGCTTCATTACGTCCTTCAAAAGATAGCCAGAACCGCTATAGGTATGGCTTTCGTCTATGAATGTAAGAGTAGTAGCGGATTCCGGGACATCAAGGTTTTTGCATGTATAACCATATACACCTTTTTCAAAATAAAAAACAGCTCCTTCTGGCGAATTTAATGTTGTTAGCATTTCTTTTCTTCCTTTCTTTGTTTTTTTGTACATACAATATGCGATATTCTCGAGTATAAGAAAAACCCGGCATGTGCCGGGCTTAGATTGGTTAGATTCTGAAAGATGTTGTTTTTCTTTTTTTCTTATTGCTGCTTTTCTGCTGCATCTCAAGAATGTAGGAAGTTGCTGTCTTCATTCCGTTTTTTTGTGTTGTTTTTAAAAGAGTATTTAAGACGCGCTCGGAAAGGAATCCGAGTCCGACAAATTTGGCCAGCTGTTTTTCCTGATTTTCTTTTAATAGACGGTTCACGATTTTTCTTGAATGGCTTTTCAGATAAGCAGCCGCTTCTTCATTGCTGGAATCGTGTTGATACATAGCAATGGCAGTGTCCTGTGTGATAGCGTCATCGTCGCAATATATGAACAGGCTGTTAAAGTAAGACTGCGGAAATAAACGCCATGAAAAATTTGAAAGTCTAAGGTCTAGGCTGGAAGTAACATTACCGATGTATATATATCGTGGAATATATAACGTTTTTTTGCCTTTATCATCAGTTATGACAAGCTTAAGCAGTAAATTATCAGTATCAATGTCTCTGTCGGGACGGTCGGCGTTGCGTCTGCAGCGGCTGACCATATTTGATATAAGGCCTTCCGGTATCCTTTCATACACATTGATTGTTTTTGCTTTATTAAAATTATTACCGCACATCTTTTTTAATGAGCGGGGAAGCGTAATTTCTTCAAAATCAACAGAATCAAACGCCCAGCCGGAAATCGTATCCACCCCTTCTTCTAATTCGAGGCTTTTAAATTCGCATCCACTGAACATTGACGCTCCGATTGTCTTAATGTACGCCGGGATTTTTAACGTTTTAAGGCTTGTACATCTTGCAAAGATGTTTGAACCCCCTTTATCGTCATAATCGCTAATGCCTCTTCCAAACCCTATATCTGACAGGTCATGGCAATCACAAAAGGCTGCATATCCGATTTCTGTTACAGAATCGGGAATCTTCACTGACGATATCCTGCTGTTTATAAAAGCGGAGTCATAAATCACTTCTGTTCCTTCCGGTATTTTATATGCCCCTTCGCGGCCAGAAGGATATGCGATGAGTTTCTTTTTGTCTTTTGTAAAGATGACGCCATTTATCGAACAATAGAATGGATTGCTATCCCTAACGAACAGGTTGAAGGCATTTGGACGTTTTGCATACGTCCTTATGTCTGGCATTTCTATGTATTCATCTGTGTCAATGATTACGCTGTCAAGGAACAGGCTGCTGTCACTGAACGCGTTAAGGTTTTTGACGTTTGCAGTTTTTATACACTTAATATTGTTTATATTTGTGTCTGCTCCCGTGTATATAGACTTGATACCATCAGGCAGTGTGATTTCTGTTGCACCAGGCTCAATATCAACAAGGACCGCGCCGATGGTACATATGCCATTAGTGAATGGTTTTTTTTCAGCGAATATGGAATATGCAAAAGCATTATCATTAATTTTGGCTACGTTATTGCTGTTAACGATATCAACTGATTTACAACCTTCAAAAGCAAAGCTGTCTATCAAAATGACATCGTGCAGGTCAACCACTTCGTCCTGATTTCGGCAGAATGTATTTTCAAGCCTCGCTTCGTTATACCCGGTCTTTATCAGCATACTTCCGGTGGTATATGAGTAGCTGCGTGAAGATACCCTTCTGACGTTCGGAAACATCATATTGCTGATGTCAATATCGTCAACGCCTTGCTCAATCACGATTTCTTTGATGTTTGGGAACTGTTTTTTCACATCTCGCAAAAAATACGACGGTGCAAATACTCCATACTGTAAATTGCTGATAGAAACATTCCTCATACGTGCAAACGTCAATGTGGTAACATCATCGTCAATGTCAACATCAACGCATTTTCCTCGTTCTGCTATATAAAATGTAACACCTTTCTGTACAGAAACTTTTTGGACCATTTCAGTTTCTCCTTTCTTTGTAAAAAATATTCAAAAATAATATGCAGGATTTCTCTGGCAAGAAAAATCGCAAAAAAACGATTCTGTGGACAAAAATTCAGCATATTGGATATGTAAAAAACAAGAAGAGGCTGATGAGGAGCCGAAAAAGGAGAAAATGATGATGACAATAGAAGAGATTACTAAAGGACTAAAAGAGAACGGATATATCCCAAACGATGATATCTGCTACGCTGTATTTGAGGCACTGTCACTGCAGAAACCAATTCTGATTGAGGGTGACCCGGGCGTCGGTAAAACATCACTGGCGATTGCTGTTTCCAAAATGCTCAGCCTGCCGTTTCTGCGCCTGCAGATGTATGACGGATTAACAAAAGACGAAATCCTGTATGACTACGACTACCAGCGGCAGCTGCTGACATTGGAGGCAGTAAAGCCCAAAATCAATGAAGAAATCAAGGGCATGGACGTAAATGCTGCCATCAGAAAAGTAGCAGGAGATGTAAATTTCTATGGAGAAGAGTTTCTGATTCCACGTCCAGTACTGCAGACCATTAACGGGACGGGAAAGAAACTGCTGCTGATTGATGAGATAGACAAGTCTTCGGAAGAGACCGAATATATGCTGTATGAATATCTTGAAGGATATGGAATCAATATCCCACAGCTGGGACCGGTAAATTGCCCGGAAGGCCAGAAGCCGGTTGTGTTCCTGACGTCTAATGGATACCGCGAATTATCAGGTGCAATGAGAAGGCGCTGCGGGTACCTCTATATCAAGAAAAAGACCAGGGAAGAGATTATTGAAATCCTGAAGAATAATGCAAAAGTTAACGACAAAGTGGCAGCCGGCATCGCATCATGCATTGTATCCCTGCAGGAGGAGCACCTGAAACATCCCGTATCTATTTCGGAGGCGGTCGATTGGGCGAACTTCCTGAAAAATGATGCAAATAAAGACATGGTCATGAAATCTATCGGACTGCTGGCAAAAGACAGAAGAGACATGGGAATTATCCGAAAGGCGGTTGAAACATACGCAGGAGATATTGCTGTAGAGTAAGGAGGGGGTTTGTTTGAATTGGATTGATTGTGAGGTATGTTTATTTTCCGAACAGTGTGATGGTCCCGATTATGCCCCACTTTGTATGGACTTTGATGACTATGAGTTTGATGACTATTGCGACAATTCTAATCCTTCGCAAGGTGTTGTAGGAGACCGGGCCCCGGTAATCCCGGAAGTAACGGCGGATACGCCTTCCTACCTATACGAATTCATCTTTGAGGCATGTGAGTATTTTAGCAGCGCAGGTTATATCTGCAATGCTTCAGAAGTGTTTTCCGTTATCAGTGATATGCGCGGAAAGGTAAATATCAAACGGCTCCTTTCCACAATGCTTGTACATAGTTATCAGGAGTCAGCCGCTTTTGATAAGATTTACAGTGAATTCCTTGAAAAATATTACTACCGGCACCGCGAAGAACGGGAAGCAAAAGATGAGCACGAAAAAAATAAGAAAAAAATGAATGAAAAACTGCAGCGCCTGACAGGAAGGCAGCAGGAGTTAAAACAACAGCAGGAGGAAGGGCAGAAAGAATCAAAAGAAGTTAGAAAAGCAGAGCAGACGCAGGAACAGCAGAAAGGTATTAAGAATCTGGAAGAATGCCTGGAAGGCCAGAAATCGTTAAAAGAATTCGTAAAAATAGTAAAAAGCGGCATAAAACCTGAGCAAAGCCAGTTAATGCGTGAAGTTAAAGCTGCTTCCATGAAAGCGTGTACGAAACCCAACAGCAGCGAAATCACGGCGGCTATCCGGGAACGTGGAAAACAGCTGAAAGCAATCAAGGAAGAAGCCAAGAGCTTGAGTACACAGATTGCTCAGACGGAAAATGATATCAAGACAATGCAAAAGAGAATGCAGGAAGAAGACGCAAAGTTCCAGCGCAAAATGAATGAGATTGTGAAGGAGCAATCTAATATGCATCGTGCTGAATTCAATAAAGCGCTTGCCAGGAATGCGGTAAGGTCCAAACATGCCGGTGACATTGTACTGGAT
>NZ_JBDGAB010000052.1:0-26185 GCF_040910705.1 Blautia sp. RTP21359st1_E11_RTP21359_211015 | reverse complement strand
GTGGTGTTCCACTCAAACCTGTTGCAAATGGAAAATGCACTTCCTGCGGTCTGTGCGCAAAAGAATGCCCGGCAGGTGCCATTCCGTTGGACAATCCGAAGATGACCGATAAGGATAAGTGTATTTCTTGTATGCACTGTGTAGCAGTCTGTCCGAAGAAAGCAAGAAATTACAGTAAGCTTGTCAGTTTTATCGCTGGACTGAAAATGAAAAAGGTTTGTTCCAGTAGGAAGGAAAACAAATTGTATTTATAATAGGGCGAGCAATACAATGAGAAACATGTAAATTCCAGTTTGGAGAATTAAGAAAATCGGAAGTTGTAGTAAAGGAGGTTTACAATGGGGTTTTGGATTTTTATGTTGATTATGGATTTGCTTCTTCCATTTACGATGATTGGTTTTGGAAGATATTTTATGAAAAAGGCTCCAAAGGAAATAAATTCAGTATTTGGATATCGGACTTCGATGTCTATGAAGAACAAAGACACATGGGAATTTGCTCATAAATATTGTGGTAAAGTCTGGTATGTCTGTGGAATGGTTATGTTGCCGATAACAGTAATATTCATGCTTTTAGTGATTGGAAAAAATGAAGATTGTGTTGGGAGTATAGGAGGAATTATCTGTGGTGTTCAACTTATTCCTTTAATTGGGTCTATTCTCCCAACAGAAATAGCATTAAAAAAGAATTTTGATAAGAATGGAACAAGACGATAACTTCAAGTTTACGGGGTTGACAATTTATGATTATATCAAAGTAAGATAATTACAATTAATAACGCCGGTGCGGGATTTTGATATCCAGTACCGGCGTTACCGATTCCATAGAGACTTGAGAGTGCAGCCTGTTTCATATCCGTATTAGGCATAGAATTCAACTTATATTGTTTACGATGAGTATCACTATACTTGTAATAATCATGACTACTCCAACTGCACGGTTAAGGGTCTTTGCATCTGACTTGTTGGCTATTATAGCAGCGATTCTAGCCCAGAGAAGTGTGAATGCGGCGCATAGGACCATAATCGTAATGTCTGGCATGCCACCGATTGCGAAATGACTGATTCCGCCTGTAAGTGCGGTAAATGCCATGATGAATACACTGGTTCCAACCGCCATGTGCATCTGATATCCCAGAAAAGAAGTCAGTACAAACAGCATCATCATTCCACCACCAGCACCGACAAATCCGCAGATAAAACCGACGAAAATGCCTCCTATAATCGCTTTCATTAGTCGCTCTTTGGCAGAACCGGCATTCATCTGTTCCCTTGTGGTTGTGACTGGTTTTAGGATAAAGCGTAGCCCGAGGATGATCAGGGCAATCTGCATGGTACTGCCCATCGCTCTTTCAGGTAGAAAACTTGCAACAAAACTACCGATGACTGTTACGATCAAAACGCTAATCATCATGGGTAAACTGTTTTTGACGTCCAGATTTCCGCTCTTTTTGTAGGTGTAAGCACTGACAGCGCTGGCCAGTACATCGCTAATCAGACCTATTCCGACTGCTTCATATGCTGGGACACCTAAGAAAGAAGCCAGCATAGGCCCAATAACTGCAGCTGCACTCATACCAGCAAATCCGGTTCCGATGCCTGCTCCGGCTCCAGCAAGAAAACATATGAGTATTTTTAATAATAGTTCCATCGAGAGTGTCCTCCATTCGACAATTCATGTGTGGTAAATACTTGACAATATATGCTACAGTTAGTATTGTAATATACAAATGTCGCATATACAAACACCAGTTTCGACCGTTTTGGAAGATATGAAACAGTTACCTTTGTTTTGTCGCATGAAAAATCAGAAAAGGATTAAGAGGGATGTAGCAATGAAGGATGATCAGAGAATTGCATTGACCAAGAGGCTTTTGCGTGAGGGACTTTTACGTTTGCTCAGCAAAACTGATCTAAATAAAATATCAGTAACTCAGTTGTGTATAGAGTCTGGTATCAATAGAGCGACCTTTTATCGTCATTATGAAGAGCCTCGCGATATATTAAATGATATTAAGTATGAAATATTTCAGGAAGTTGCAGCATTTGCGGAAAAAGCTGCATCTAAGGGTGACACGAGGAAATGGCTGGAACTTGCATGCTGCTACTTTTACGAGCATTCTGATATATTAAAAATTCTTTTTCAGTACAGGACAGATGATGATTTTGTATTGTTTTTAAATGAGAGATTTAATGAGCAGTATCCGAATCTGATAAATAAAGGATATTTTACTGATGTTGATGATGATACGATGAGACTTGGTACTTTTTATTATGCAGGTGGTATTTATTATATCCTAAGACAGTGGATTACAGAGCCAATCAACAAAACACCACAGGAAGTAGCCGTACTGATGTATCATTTTCTCAATGTGGATTAACTTGATAACTAGGGATTTATAAAAACGGCAGTTATATCGGATGCTTGAGCAAAGAATTCTCATTCCTGACGCCACATTATAATATTGATTACAATGGATGGCATATTGATGGAACAATTATGGAATGGGATTATAGCATTCTTGATCAAAGTGGTTATTTAATTGCACGGGTCAATAAAGAACTGTTTCATATGTCAGATACTTATGTCATTGATGTACAGGATCCAGGAAATACGTTGGATGCGTTGATGTTTGTACTGGCAATCGATGCAGAAAAATGTTCCAGAAATTAAATAGTTGATCTTGTTGTCGAAGATATTCGGAGATGGGGAGGTAGCATGGGATTATTCAAAAAGAAAATCGTGAAAAAAACATATGACCGAGAACATATGAAACCAGTTATTCGTGCAAGCATTTGTACCGGAGAAGAAGTAGCAGGATTCAAAGACATACGGACCGGAAAAATCGAAGAAATCATGCTGATCAGATCACCGGAGGACTTAGAAAAATTCAAAGAGATATATGAGATAACAGAGAAAATTGCAAAAGAATATTAGACATTGGATGAGGAGGAGATGTTGTCATGAGAACTATAGGTAATATCCTTTGGATTATATTTGCGACTCTGGCGTTCTGGCCGTTTGGAAAAGAAATCGTGTATGAAAATGGCACTTGGAAACCTGATAGTTGGTCGTATATGATATATCACGATAGTTGGAAATCCATGCCGGGTCATTCGAAAAATAACTGAGAAAGATCATATGCCAGATGGAATTGAAAAGAATTAAAAATTTGCATTGATGATAAGCAGTTCATCTGAATAAAGAAAATAAAATGATCACAATTAATAACGCCGATGCAGGATTTTTATAATCCTATATCGGCGTTTGTTGGTTACAAGAGAATGTATTTTACACTTATTTTCCAAATGTATTGCTGGATTTAGCAGCAGCTTTAGCTGCTATGGTGTTAGTGGACTCAAACAAGGAAGTTGTCGGTGCGACCGGACACATCAGTACCCGTCCTGTTCCACGATAAACATTTACCAGACCCTCTCCGCTAACTGCAGATCCGACAAGTGTTTTTGTAGATCTTTCTACGGTAAAATCAAGATTTGATGACCAGCATACAGCAAGGTTTCCATCAATTTTCAGTTCATCATTTTCCAATATGACTTCAATCAATTCATCTTCGGGAACATTAGACTCCAGTGCAGCTACACCATTTCCCTGCAAACTCAGATTAAACAGACCTTCGCTACCTAATACTGCTGATGAAAGGTTCTTTCTGGCCACAACTTTACTTTTTACATTTGCATCACAAGCTAGGAACATGCCATCTTCAATTGTCATTCCGGCTGGTCCCCATTTGCCAATGTCTACAAGGATAATATATTTGTATGTCGGTTCTAATACCAGACAGCCTTCACCAACATATTCCGGTTTAACTGCGGTTTCTTTTGTAACCGCACCCTTGAGTGCCTTTCCAAGAAAATCTCCGATACCTTTTACACCAGATGTGGCTTGTACATTACCACCCATCCATTGCATGGCACCAGCCTGGATAACAGCTGAATGGTCTTTATCAATATCAATAACAACCTGTCTTCTTCTGACATTCATTTTACTCATGAAATACTCATTCATTGCATTCATAGGTGAAACGCTGGCATCCTGCACATATTCAAGCACATGGAAGTTTTCGATACTTTTCGCATATTTTCTGTTTTCATTTTGCAAGTTTTCAATTCGCATAGCATAATCTCCCTTTTAATAATAATTTATGATGTTGCTCGGATATGCTTATTATAAAAGAGGCAGCATAGATAGGAAACAATTCGTGCAGAGAAATATAAAGACAGAATTCTCAAAATTCGAGAAATATAAAGATGCAATTCCTCATGGTGGATGTGTATTATGAAAAATAAATTTGTTATAGTGACAATATCAACAAAAAAACAGAATATAAATGGGGTGATCAGATGGAAGCGGCACAGAGAATTCGATTAATCCGGATAATAGAAAAGATGGAGAAAAATCCGGTATTCAGTAATAAGCTTGGCATAAAGAACACATCTGAATATTTAGCAGAAAAAGAACAGAAAAAATGAAAGACACATATTAGAATGAGTTTCAGAAGGAGTAAAAAAATGTTATCGTTATTATTTGCAATTTGTATGATTTGGTTTGTTGGAAAATTTTTTGTTTTTGGGTTAAGAGCATCCTGGGGAATTATGAAATTACTTTGCACAGTTATTTTCTTCCCGGTGATATTGATTGGTATGGTTGTAGGTGGACTGATGTACATTGCTTTTCCATTGTTGATTGTCGGTGGCATTATAGCATTGGTGACGTCACATTCATAATCGATCAGGAGGAGAAAACGAATGGGATATGATATTGAAAAAGAAAAAAGAGAAGCAATTGAAGCTGGACATAGAGCTTTGAACAGTCTTCAGGCAGCAAAAGAAAATTTAAACAGTGCAAAGAACTGGGGACTGGTAGATATGTTTGGCGGTGGTTTTTTCACTACGATGCTAAAACATTCTAGAATTGATCAGGCCAAACGGAATATGGAACAGGCAAAGTATGATCTTCGTAATTTCAGTAGAGAATTAAATGATGTAAATATGGTATGTAACTTGAATATCGATACTGGAGATTTTCTTTCTTTTGCGGATTATTTTTTTGATGGATTTGTTGTGGACTGGGTGGTCCAGGATCGAATCAATAATGCAAAAAGACAGGTAGAAGAAGCTATTCGAAGAACAGAAAGTATCGTCAATCAATTACAGCGTATGTAAAGGAAAAGGCAATGAGTCAGAAATGGTTCATTGCCTTTCGTTGCGTTATGGCTTATTTTAATTTTTCTTTTTTGGCATTTAAGAGCTCAAGATTCTTGGTGAAGGCGCTTTCTCCGGAACCTTGATACCAGCTTTGCGGATCATAGCATCAAAATTTTTTTCAATTATATGCAGGGTATTCTGTTGCTTCTGGAGATCCTGCTTTTCTTTTTTTGCTGAGGACAGTTCTTCTTCTAGTTCCATCTGTTGTCGCTGCAGTTTTTCAGCCGACGGAAGTTTGTGAATACCAAATTCTGAGCACGTATGATGTCACGACAGGCTCGATAGACTTCACAGTGTTTCTGAATTACTTGTTGATTTTGAATTGCCAGTCTCGTTTGCTGAATCTTATTATCGGTGGCATGAATGGAAGCCTCCAAATCTGCAACATGATTTTTGAATTCTTCGTAGTTTAGTTGGCAATTAAAGGCCTTTAATCAGCGTTTAATCTGCCATAGGGCCCAATTATCTCCGCCATAGAACCAGTTGGTTGTCGGGATTTTCGCACAGCCATTTATTGTAAGATGATAACATCAAAAAAGAAGAAAAATCCAAGGAGGACTGGCAGATGAAAGGTTATAACACAAGGTCAGTATGGATAATATCAGCAGAAATAAGGTATCTGCTGTCGGAACAGAAAAAGTTTCAAAATAAATCAAAAAATATTGATGAAGTCTACCAATCAGTGTTTTTTCGTTGTATAATGTTTTTGTCGTACAAGGTCACTTTCCTTTGTAATGTTTTGGGTCAAATTCATTATACATCAGAAAGTCCTGTACGATATTTTTTTATGAAAAAGTTGTAAAGTGGTGTTAGATAATAAAATATTGGAACAATGAAAGAGGAACAGGAAATATTTGAGCGAATTGTTATGACGAGAAAGATTTCTGGTCAAGATAGATAAGAATTAGAGTACAGGAGAAAGTAAATGGTAAAACAAATAGTAAGAGATGTTTTCTTTTTAGGTCAGCCATCCGAACCAGCCACGAAAGCAGATATCCAGGTTGGAAAGGATCTGCAGGATACGCTGCAGGCGAACAGAGAACGTTGTGTTGGTATGGCGGCGAACATGATTGGTGTAAAGAAGAATATCATCATTGTGAATATGGGATTCATAAATGTTGTGATGTTCAATCCGGTGATTGTTTCAAAACGTGACATGTATGAGACAGAAGAAGGCTGTCTGTCGCTGGATGGTGTTCGTAAGACGACCAGGTACCAGGAAATAGAAGTAGAGTATTATGACTTCAAATGGAAAAAACAGCGCCAGAAATTGTCAGGATGGACAGCACAGATCTGCCAGCATGAAATTGATCATTTGTCTGGAAAGATTATTTAACCGCATGCGGATTGCGAATATTCGCTTGACTCAAAGCGGATTGTGAGGTGACGGATATGCTGAAAAACGTACTGATTGTGGTAGATGATATAGAAAAATCCATAGAGTTTTATAAGGACTTATTTGGACTGCAAGTGATTCTTAAGAATGAAGGTAATGTAATCTTATCGGAGGGACTCGTTTTGCAGGACGCCGACGTATGGGGGAAAACACTAGATGAGATTTCCACTCCATTCAATAACAGGATGGAACTGTATTTCGAGGATTTTGACATAGATGGATTGCTTGCAAAATATGAATCCGGTAAGTATTTCGTCCGATATGCCACTGAACTAACAGAACTTGCAGGTGGGCAGAAGCTTGTAAGGCTGTATGATCCGAGTGGTAATCTCATCGAGGTTCGTACGCCATTTATGTGTAATTAAAGGAGAAGATATGCAGATTTTTGTTGATGCAGATGCCTGTCCGGTAGTCGGTATTGTTGAAAAAGTTGCAAAAGAGCACAGTATTCCGGTAACGTTGTTGTGTGATACCAATCATGTGTTATCTTCTGATTACAGTGAAGTGATCGTAGTTGGAGCCGGAGCAGATGCCGTGGATTATAAACTGATCAGCATTTGCCATAAAGGTGATATTGTTGTATCACAGGACTACGGTGTGGCTGCAATGGCATTAGGAAAAAATGCGTATGCGATTCATCAATCTGGGAAATGGTATACGAATGAGAATATTGACCAGATGCTTATGGAACGGCATCTGAATAAGAAAGCACGAAGGGCATCCGGAAAGAATCATTTAAAAGGACCACGAAAACGAACATCGGAGGATGATGAGCATTTTAGAGAATCCTTTGAGAAAATGATACATATGGCAATGGATAAGGAGAATTGATTTGAACGTACAGATTTTTGGAACAAAGAAGTGTAATGATACAAAGAAAGCAGAACGTTTCTTTAAAGAACGTGGGATTAAGTTTCAGTTTATTGATATGAAAGAAAAGGGCATGAGCAAGGGTGAATTTAATTCGGTTGCCCAGGCAAATGGTGGACTGGAAAATATGATCAACTGGGAGGGCAAGGATAAGGATCTGCTTGCGCTCATTAAGTATATTGCAGAGGAAGATAAACTTGAGAAGGTGCTGGAAAACCCGCAGGTGATTAAGACACCGGTTGTCCGTAATGGAAAACAATCCACTCTTGGATATCAGCCGGATATCTGGAAGGCGTGGAAGTAAGAAACAGGATATTTTACCATGTATGAGGAAGAAGAAAATCGCTGGCGTTGTTCCTTCTGGTCTGATGGAAAATGGATCAATGTAAACGAACTTCTGCAGACGTTTGGCGGAGGTGGACATGCTGCAGCAGCTGGTGTGCGCAAACGGACGAATGATGTTGAAAAATTCAGGCAGGAAATCCTTGAGCGGATTGTTATGATGAGAAAGTTTTCTGGGCAGGATAAATAAGAATTAGAAACAGAACACAGGAGAATCGGGAGGTGTAGAATGATGGAAAAGAAAAGAACCTATATTGCGATCGATCTTAAGTCATTCTATGCGTCTGTGGAATGTAAAGAACGAAATCGCGATCCTTTGACAACCAATCTTGTGGTTGCAGATAAAAGCAGAACAGAAAAGACAATCTGTCTTGCGGTATCGCCAGCATTAAAGTGTTATGGGATACCAGGAAGGGCTCGTTTATTTGAGGTTGTTCAAAAAGTAAAAGAAGTCAACAGCGCCCGCAGGTGGAAAGTGCCGAACAGAACTTTTATCGGAGCCTCTGATGACAGCACAGAATTAGATACCAATCCGGAACTGGAGATTGATTATATTGTTGCTCCTCCCCGGATGGCCCTCTATTTGGAATACAGCACCAGAATTTACAGTATTTATCTGAAATATATTGCGCCGGAAGATATTTTTCCGTATTCGATCGACGAAGTATTTATGGATGTAACGGATTATCTGCATACTTATAATATGACAGCAAGAGAACTTGCAATGACCATGATACAGGATGTGCTGAAAACGACAGGTATAACGGCAACTGCTGGAATCGGAACGAATATGTATCTGTGTAAGATTGCGATGGATATCGTGGCGAAGCACATTAAAGCAGATAAAGATGGTGTACGAATTGCAGAACTGGATGAAATGTCATACCGAAGGAAACTCTGGGGTCACAGACCACTTACTGATTTTTGGAGAGTAGGAAAAGGATATGCAAAGAAGCTGGAAGAATACGGGCTTTATACAATGGGAGATATTGCCAGATGTTCCATCGGAAAAGAAAATGAGTTATATAATGAAGACCTGTTATATAGGTTGTTTGGTGTTAATGCAGAGCTGCTGATCGACCATGCCTGGGGATATGAGCCCTGTACCATGGAAATGGTCAAGGCTTATAAGCCGGAAACGAACAGTGTTTGTTCCGGGCAGGTACTTCATTGCCCTTATGATTTTGAAAAAGCAAAATTAGTCGTTAAAGAGATGACAGACCAGATGGTTTTGGATTTGGTGGATAAGAAGCTTGTAACGGATCAGATCGTGTTGACGGTTGGTTATGATATTGAGAATCTGAACAATGCCGACAGGAGAAAGCAGTATCATGGAGAGGTTACGACCGACCGTTATGGAAGAAGAATTCCGAAACATGCACATGGAACGACCAATCTGAAACGGCAGACTTCCTCAACCAAAATGATAACGGATGCAGTAATAGAGTTATATGACAGGATCGTTGACAGAAACCTGCTTGTCAGAAGAATCAATATCACAGCGAACAGGCTTGTGGATGAAAGTTCTGTCAAGAAAGAAGAAGTATATGAGCAGCTGGATCTTTTTACGGATTATGAGGCGCAAAGGAAAAAGCAGGAAGAGGAAGAGGCTGCGCTGGATCGCGAAAAACGTATGCAGGAAGCGATGCTCAGTATCAAAAAGAAATTTGGAAAAAACGCTGTACTGAAGGGGATGAATCTTCAGGAAGGTGCAACCGCCAGGGACAGAAATGAACAGATTGGCGGTCATAAGGCGTAAAGGAGTTGAAAGAGGATGAAAAATAATTCTTATGACGATATCATTAATTTACCGCATCCGGTCTCTAAGAATCATCCGCAAATGCCACTTCGGGATCGGGCAGCGCAATTTGCTCCTTTTGCAGCCCTGACCGGACATGATGCTGCGATAAAGGAAACGGCAAGATTAACCGATGAAAGATTGGAACTGAGCGAGGAAACGATTGCTCAGCTGAATGAAAAAATCAATATAATCAGAAATAATATCGGTATAGAACAGAAAGTATCGATAACTTATTTTATTCCCGATGAAAAAAAAGCAGGCGGCTCCTATGTTACGTGCTCTGGTATTGTAAAAAAGATAGACGAATACGAGCATACCATCATTATGACGGATCAAACGGTTATTCCAATCGAGCAGATAAGTGATATTAAATGTGAAGAGTGGTAAATGTGAAAATAGATGCAGAGAATATAGAATGTTTCACTAGAAAAAGCTGACAACCAGAGACTTACTTCAGCATATCATGCGGAAATCAGGAAAATCAAAGGTATGCATTTTGACGCTGTATTTGTCCCCCTAGATCCGAGACAGGGAGATCACTATGCTGATGGGATCCTGTATTTTCTTAAAAATATAGATTGCAATGTCATTTTTCCAATGCATTACTGGAATGATGCTAATGTAATTAAGCGGTTTATTACTGAATATCCGCAATATAAGTCACGCATTAAAAACACAGAATGTACAAAAGGAGAAGAATTATGAAATTTAAGATGATTCATGAAAACTACAATGTATCAGATCTGGACCGATCTATTAAATTTTACAACGAGGCCCTTGATCTGCACGAAGTGAGAAGAACGACTACCGATGATTTTATCATTGTGTATCTGAGCAACAATGTAAGTGATTTTGAGTTGGAGCTTACCTGGCTTAAAGATCATCCACAGCCATATAATCTGGGTGAATGCGAATTTCACCTGGCATTTCAGGCAGAGGATTACGAAGCAGCGCACAAAAAGCACGAAGAGATGGGATGCATTTGTTTCGAAAATGAAGCAATGGGAATCTATTTCATTGTAGATCCAGATGGCTACTGGCTTGAGATCCTGCCGTAAATTTGGTTGGAAAATCTAATAAAGCGGATGTATATTGACAATTTTAAAATCACCTTCAGGCTATAATAAACAAAATAGTCTGAAGGTGATCCTTCTACGAAACACAGTTTACTGCTTATAATATTTCGCAACATCGTTTTTGAATTTTTCAAAAAGAGGATAATAAATATTTATAATGTCCTGAAATTTCTCTGCGGCGAAAGTACCATCGTAATCATGAGACAAATGATTTCTGGATTTCAGCATTTGCAGCCAGGTGTCATCATCAATAATACCATTGGTAAATGCCTGCTGCAGAGTTTCGCGTGGAGAGCCAACTGCAAAATCAAGAATTCCCATTTTTTTGATCAGAATATCTTTCATAACTTTCCAGGAGATGTCGAAAGTAAGACTGAAATTGAGAACAGTTCCTTCGAGAACAAAATCGGTCTTGGGGTCGGCTGTTTTGCTTTTTGCAAGATTGGAGAGACTTTTACAGAAAGTGTTATAGCGGTTAATAAATTTGTTTTCCATATTTTTTTATATCCTCCAATAAATACTCATTTTTTATACTGTCAAAGTCAAAAATATCAATTTTCCTTAGCGTTTCAATCTTCTGAAGATCATCTTCTAACTGCATTAGATTATCACAGCCGTATACTACAAAATCAATATCACTGGTGGGGGTTGCAGTGCCTGTGGCGAAGGAACCGAATAAATCAAGGCGTTTTACGTTATTTTTTTTGCAAATCATGGTTACTTTTTCGATGATTTCGGAAATTGGCATTACGTTCATGATCCACTCATGTCCTCCTTTACTTGGAAAATTCTGATAAAATATGATAGCAGTTTCTATAGATTAATTCAACCTTAAAGATACTGACTGCGGTTGGTGTTATTCTATAGTCGTAATCCTTTTGTGGTGTTATGGATTATTTTAATTTTTCTTTTTCGGCATTTAAGAGTTCAAGATTGAGCCCTTGTTCTCCAGCTGTTTTATCTACCCAAAGATTCAAAGAGTCTATGGCTAAAGAAATTTCATCAAGTTTTTTACTGATATAAGCAAAATCTTTCATTTCATCATCGCTAATCTTACCGTCACGGGCAATCTGGATCAGACGACCGGTAAGAGGATTGATTTCATTTAAACTGGCAATTGTCTCCAAAATGATATTTGACAGATCGGTCATTTCTATTTCTGGAACATAACGATAGCCGATTTCGCATTTGTGAGAGCAATAATAATTGCAAAGATCTGGTCTTTTATAGGCATCTGCCATCTGGAGGATATCATAAGGCGTAGGTTCTTGTGTTTCGTATTCAAATTTTTCAATTTTTGAATCAGAGACAGCATCCATTCTTTCACTGGCTTCTGCTCTTGTAAGTCCTGCCGCTTCTCGGCAAAGCTGGTAAATTGTTTTGTTTTCCCTGGTGGATTGTTTACCCATGAGAATTTCCTCCTCGTATATCGCTAAACTTGCAGATTATTTATGTTCCAGGCCGCATGCTGAGCGTGTATTTCTTGTATTAATTTTATTATACATAAATTATGAATTAACAACAAGTAATAGACTTTGTAAAATTACCTATTTTATAAATCATTTCACGGGAATTTTTTACAATTAAATAATCCATTCCAAGGGAAAGCCAGCCCAGCTATTCATTGGAAAGACCATAGAAAAGACAGGTTCAGATACACTGATTAACCTCAGTATGTTCGGAACTGTTTTTTTTGTTGCTATCGTTACTTTCGGCTGCCTTTGCCACACTTGCTTCCTGGAGATTTCAATGACAAACCCTCTCCCATAAGGTATAATAAAGTAGAGTATTTTGTTTTGCTCACCACGAAACGAGAGGGAGATTTACATTAATGGATGCGAATGTGATCAATGAATTGAATTAAAGGAAGCAGAAGCGGCAAAATGGCTTACAAGGGATCAGTTAGATAGTGTTGCCTGGTTACCGGCAGACGTCACTTTGATAGATAAAATCCGAAGGTACATGAAATAAGCTAAGATCGAGGAGAAACTTCCTGGACAAAACAATAGAATATTATAATAAAAATGCGGATATGTTTGTCTAGGGGACTCGTTTGGTAGATTTTACGGTTATACAGGAGCGGTTCACTAAAATGCTTCCGGTAGGTTCAAGGATATTAGATTTTGGTTGTGGTTCTGGTTGAGATTCACGATATAGCTGATTGGTTGTTACAGAGAAATCAAAGTTGGTGGAGAATATTTGTTATGATCAGAAAGATGCAGAACATAGATATTGATAGAGTTGCTGACATATGGTTAAAGACCAATTTAAAAGCACATTATTTTATTCCTGAGCAATATTGGACAAGTAATTATGAATTAGTGAAAGAAATGATGTTACAAGCGGAAGTCTATGTGTATGAAGATGATAAAATGATTCAGGGATTTGTCGGATTAAGTAACGAATACATGGAAGGTATTTTTGTTTCTGATGAAATGCAGTCATGTGGTATAGGTAAACTTTTATTAGAGTATATCAAGAATAAAAAAGTTAGATTGCGATTAAACGTATACCAGAAGAATGCCAGAGCCATCTCTTTTTACCAAAGAGAAGGGTTCGATATTCAATGCGAAGGATTCGATGATGCTACTGGTGAAAAAGAATACACAATGTTGTGGCAACAGAAATAGAAAGCGGATTTTTGGGGAGGATTTTATATGGAGTTTAACAATAAGGTAGTGATTGTGACGGGAGGCGCGCAGGGCATTGGAAAGACCATTGCAGAGGAATTGCCTTTATGAAAAAAGCATAAATATAATGACAACACCCAAAAGAAAGGAAGAAGTAATCATGTATAAAAAATTAATGACATGCCTGGAAAGCGTAAGAAAGAAAATTGATTTCAAACCAGAAGTTGCACTGATCCTTGGATCCGGACTTGGAGATTTTGCAGATGGAATTCAGATTGAACAGACCATCGACTATACGGACATCGAGGGATTTCCGGTTTCTACTGTAAAAGGACATAAGGGACGTTTTGTGTTTGGGTATGTGGAGAAAACACCGGTTGTAATCATGCAGGGACGTGTTCATTATTATGAAGGATACGCAATGTCAGATGTTGTTCTTCCAACGCGTCTTATGGGAATGCTCGGTGCGAAAAAAATCCTTCTCACTAATGCAGCAGGAGGAGCTAATCCTTCCTATAAACCGGGAGATTTCATGATGATCACAGATCACATTACAACGGGAGTTCCAAGTCCTCTGATAGGACCGAACATGGATGAGCTGGGAACCAGATTTCCGGATATGAGTGAGGTATACAGCCGCCGTCTTCAGGATGTGATCCGCAAATGTGCAAAAGAATGTGACATCAAACTTCAGGAAGGTGTTTATGTACAGTTTACAGGACCAAATTATGAGACTCCTGCAGAAGTAAGACTTGCACAGAGATGGGGTGGAGATGCAGTTGGAATGAGCACCGCATGCGAAGCTATGGCTGCCCGGCACATGGGAATGGAAATCTGTGGAATTTCCTGCATCACAAATATGGCAGCAGGAATTTCCCAAAAAGAGCTTAACCATAAAGAAGTGCAGGAAACAGCAGACCGCGTAGCGAAATCCTTCAAGGAATTAGTAACAAAAGTTGTTGTAAATATGTAAGATCCATAAGTAAGACAGCAGAAAGGAGACAAAAATTATGAAGAAATATAAGAGAATATTTACTATTGTAATAGACTCCTTTGGGGCAGGAGAAATGCCGGACGCAGCCCAGTACGGGGATGAAGGAACAGATACTATGGGACATATTTCCCAGAATGTAGATGAATTTACGATTCCAAACCTTCAGAAGCTTGGAATTGCAAATCTTCATCCGTTGAAACAGGTTGCAGCAGTGGAGCGACCAATGGGTTATTATACATTTTTAAAAGAAGCCAGTACCGGAAAAGATACTATGACAGGACACTGGGAAATGATGGGGCTTCACATCACAAAACCGTTTAAGACTTTTACAGAGACCGGATTTCCAAAAGAGCTGATCGATGAGCTTGAGAAGAGAACGGGACATAAAGTAATTGGAAACAAGAGCTCCAGCGGAACAGAGATCCTGGATGAACTGGCTGAGGAAGAAATCGCTACCGGTCATATGATCGTTTACACATCTGCTGATTCTGTATTGCAGATCTGCGGAAACGAGGAGACTTTCGGACTGGATGAACTGTATCGCTGCTGTGAGATCGCCCGTGATATCACCATGAGGGATGAGTGGAAAGTCGGACGTGTTATTGCAAGACCTTACCTTGGCAAGAAAAAAGGTGAGTTCAAACGTACCAGCAACCGCCATGATTATGCACTGAAGCCTTACGGAAAAACTGCGCTTAATGCATTGAAGGATGCAGGTTATGATGTGATCTCCGTTGGAAAGATTTTTGATATTTTTGACGGCGAGGGACTGACAGAGTCCAATAAGTCAAAAAGCTCTGTTCATGGAATGGAGCAGACAATTGACATTGCGAAAAGAGAGTTTGAGGGGCTTTGTTTTGTAAATCTTGTAGATTTCGATGCTCTTTGGGGACATCGACGCAATGTAAAGGGATATGCAGAGGAACTTGAAAGATTTGATGTAAAACTTGGTGAACTTCTTGATGAGCTTCGTGAGGATGACCTTCTGATCATTACAGCTGACCACGGAAATGATCCGACGCATACAGGAACTGATCACACAAGAGAAAAAGTACCATTTTTTGCTTATTCTCCATCTATGGAGGGATACGGAAAACTGGAAGATCAGAATACTTTTGCAGTAATCGGTGCAACGATCGCAGATAATTTTGAAGTTAAGATGCCGGAGGGAACAATTGGAAGTTCTCTTCTGGATGAACTGAAGTAAAAGGAAGGTAAAATGGATAAAAAAGATATATTAAAAAAGGTGGATCACACATTACTTGGACAGACTGCGACATGGGATGATATTCGAGGAATCCTGGATGATGCCATGAAATATGAGGCTGCATCTGCATGTATTCCGGCTGCTTACGTAAAACAGGCAGCGGAATATGTAGCGGGAAAACTTCCGATTTGTACAGTGATCGGTTTTCCGAACGGATATAATACAACTGCTGTAAAGGTATTTGAAACAAAAGATGCCATTGCAAATGGTGCTTCAGAAATCGATATGGTTATTAACATCGGATTTTTAAAGGATGGAAGATATGAGGAAGTAGAGAATGAGATTCGTGCGATCCATGAAGCTTGTGATGGAAGAATCCTCAAAGTCATCATTGAGACATGCCTTCTTACCGAAGAAGAGAAAATTAAAATGTGTGAGATCGTTACAAATGCAGGAGCAGAATTTATCAAAACTTCTACCGGATTTTCTACAGCGGGAGCAACTTTTGCAGATGTAGAGCTGATGAAGAAATATATTGGAAAAGATGTAAAAGTTAAGGCAGCAGGTGGAATTTCATCCTTCGATGATGCAGAAAAATTTATCAGTCTTGGCGCAGAGCGTCTTGGAACAAGCCGTCTTATTAAGATCCTGAAAAATACGGACACTGGTGCAGGATATTAACACTGTGAAAGAGGACTGTCAAAGACAGGATTATACATAAATTATGAACTAACAACAAGTAATAGAATTTGTAAAAGTATCATTTCACATTTTTCTACCAGCTGTGGATAAAGGATGGACGGAATCTAAAAAATACGATAAAATCTGCATTAGAAATGCTGTTGTCGTGAAATTTACAAACGCTCGAAAAAGGAAAAATAAACATGGCAAAGAAAGATTTGCTATCCGGTACCGGCGTTAATTTATATAGGTGATATTATGAAAATTACTTACATTAACCACAGTGGATTTTTGGTTGAGACCAGAGACTGCTACTATATTTTTGATTATTACAAGGGTGAATTACCGAATCTTGACAAGGAGAAAGAAGTGATCGTTTTTTGCAGTCACTTCCATAAGGATCATTTTAACCCACAAATTTTTGGGATCCTTGATGATATGGGAATGACTTATCAGGCAATCCTGGCGAATGATATACGAAAAAGGAATCATTTGTCGGATATGAAGATCACATATGTTTATCATGATCAAGCTTATAGTTTGGATAATGAAACCAAAGTTGATACATTGCTATCTAACGATAGTGGTGTCGCATTTATTGTCAAAACAAAGGAAGGTACCATTTATCATGCCGGTGATTTAAACGACTGGTATTGGGATGGTGGGGCGAAAGCTGATAACCAGAGACTTACTTCAGCATATCGCGCGGCGATCAGGAAAATCAAGGGTATGCATTTTGACGCTGCATTTGTTCCCTTGGATCCGAGACAGGGAGATCACTATGCTGACGGGATCCTGTATTTCCTTAAAAATGTAGATTGCAATGTCATTTTTCCAATGCATTACTGGAATGATGCCAATGTAATTAAGCGGTTTATTACTGAATATCCGCAATATAAGTCACGCATTAGAAACACAGAATGTACAAAAGGAGAAGAAATTTCATCGTAGACCCAGATGGCTACTGGCTTGAGATTCTGCCGTAAAGCGGATGTATGTTGGTGATCTTTTATGGATCAGAGCATTTTATTCTGTGGTCATTTGTAATGAATTATGAGTAGAAGGAGACGGGCATGGAGCACTTACGTTGTGTAGTTGAGAGAATTACATATCAGAATGCCGACAATGGCTACACGGTTCTGAAATGTGCGGTGAAGAATTACAGTGATCTTGTCACAGTAGTTGGCACGATGCCGGATACCCATGTTGGTTCTGTGCTGTCTCTGGAAGGTATGTGGAAGATGGATGCCAAATATGGGCGGCAGTTTTTGGTGGAGAAATTTGAAGAGACACTTCCTGCCACAGTATATGGAATCGAAAAATATCTTGGTTCCGGTCTGGTGAAGGGCGTTGGTCCAAAGTTTGCAAAAAGAATTGTGGAAAAATTCGGGAAGGATACACTGGATGTTATTGAAGAGACACCAGATGAACTGCTCAAAGTATCAGGTATAGGAAAAGTACGTGTAGACCGGATCAAAACAAGCTGGCAGGAGCAGAAAGAGATCAAGAATATCATGCTTTTTCTGCAGAGTCATGAGGTCAGCACCTCTCATGCGACAAAGATTTTCAAGACGTATGGAAGTGAGAGCATTGCGATCGTAAAGGAGAACCCATACCGGCTTGCAGATGACATCTGGGGAATTGGATTTAAGACAGCGGATTCCATTGCACAGAAGATGGGGATTGACAAAGGCAAATTTGTCCGTCTGCGCAGTGGCATTTTTTATACATTGAATAAGCTGGCAGAAGCAGGTCATTGTTATACAACAAGAGAACAGCTGACTGGAAGGGCAAAGGAACTTCTGGAAGTGGAAGAACCGGAGCTGGAGATCACCTTGGATGAGATGATCCGCACGAATGATGTGATCAGAGATGAAGCAGAAGATCGGGAAGCAATTTATCTGCCCCCATATTATTTTTCAGAAAGTGGCTGTGCAAAGCGGCTGCTTCGGTTGATGTCCTGTGGAAAGAAGAAATCTGAGGATACGGAAGAAATATTGGAGAAAGTAGCAGCTTCATCAGAAATTACTTATGACGAGATTCAGTGGCAGGCGGTAAAGACAGCGGTTTCCTCTAAGGTCATGGTGCTGACCGGTGGACCTGGAACCGGAAAGACTACAACAACTCTGGGAATTATTTCTGCATATAAGCAGGCTGGATGTCAGATCATTCTTGCTGCACCGACTGGAAGAGCAGCAAAGAGAATGTCAGAAGCAACTGGAATGGAAGCAAAAACGATTCACCGGTTATTGGAATATAAACCTCCGGAAGGCTATCAGAAAAATGAAGAGCATCCGCTGGAAGGAGATGTGCTGATACTGGATGAATGTTCCATGATCGATATTATGCTGATGTATAATCTTTTAAAAGCATTGCCGCAGCAGATGTCTCTGATTCTGGTAGGCGACATTGATCAGCTACCAAGTGTCGGAGCGGGCAATGTTCTCAGAGATATTATTGATTCCGGATGTGTTCCTGTAGTTCGTCTGACACGGATTTTCCGTCAGGCACAGGGAAGTCGGATCATCATGAATGCACACCGGATCAATAGAGGGGAAGGCATTGATATGAGAGGCGGGAAAGATGCCGACTTTTTCTTTGCCACCAAAGAGAGTAATCAGGAAGTGGTGGATACTATCATCCAATATTGTAAGACGAACCTGCCGAGATACTATCATGTAGATCCACTGCAGGATATTCAGGTGCTGACTCCGATGCAGAGAGGCGAATGTGGGGCAGTAAATCTGAACCAGGTGCTGCAGGAAGCCATGAATCCGTCAAAGATCTTTCTGCGGAGAGGCGGCACACAGTACCGGCTGAAGGATAAGGTGATGCAGATCCGGAATGATTACGATAAGGAAGTATTTAACGGAGATATTGGGACTATCACAAAAGTTGACGTGGAAGAACGGGAACTGACAGTTCTGTTTGATGAACGGGAAGTAATTTATGATGTGACAGAGCTGGACGAACTGGCGCTTGCCTATGCAGTGACGATCCACAAATCCCAGGGAAGCGAATATCCAATCGTTGTCATGCCATTTACTATGAGTCATTTTGTCATGCTGCAGAGAAATCTCCTTTATACAGGTGTGACCAGGGCGAAAAAGATCCTGGTACTTGTCGGAGAGAAGAAAGCTGTGTATTATGCGATAAAAAATGAAACGACAACTGGCAGAAATACATGTCTGGCAAGACGTCTGCAGCCGGACAGCAAAGAAGCACAGGAAGTGAAGGCACAGCTTTTGAAAGAAGCAGTAGACGAGACCGCAAATGAGAATGGAAGCGACAGTAAGAAGATGATCGTCTATAAGGGCAGCATCCAGCCTTCTATGGTATGTGAGACACCGGCAGTTTATAAGGGAAATCTCTGGAAACGCCTGTCGCAGTCAAAGTTCAGAAGCAGTTTTTCCCTGAAGGCAAACGATCGGAGTTATGTATCAGAAAAGGGAATGGAGAAAGTACGTGAGCATGCCTGTGATTTTATCAGAAAGCGTCTTGCACCGGCAGAAATACCAAATGATGGAAAACAGACACCGATGAGAGGGCATCCGGTTTTTGTAGCCCAGCATGCCACAGCTACCTGTTGCAGGGGATGTCTGGAAAAATGGCATCGTATTCCGAAAGGACGGGAATTGACAGAAGCGGAGCAGGAATATATTGTAAATGTGATCATGGAATGGATCGGTCGGGAAATTCATTGAGAGAACGTCTCGGCTTTGGGGGCTGATTTTTATAGCCGTAATCCTTTAATATCTTTAATACGTGATAAGATCGTATTGCAGCTGCAGCTGATAACGCCGGGCAGTGTAGCAATAAGTGAAATTATGAAACCTGTGGAGGAATATGATAATGTCAAAAGATGAATATTTGATCACAGATGCGCCTCTTAAAGCGCTGACGGTTTTTGCAATGCCAATGATTTTGGGCAGCTTTTTTCAGCAAATATACAATATGGCTGACTCTATCATCGTCGGCCAATTTGTTGGTTCCTCCGCACTTGCAGCTGTCGGGGCCTGTGCAGCGCTGACCAATGTTTTTATTTGTGTGGCACTGGGGGCAGGTGTCGGTGCCGGTGTGCTGGTGAGCCGCTATTTCGGTGCCAGGGAGTATGGAAAAATGAAGACCATCGTGTCAACATCCTTGTTTAGCTTTTTAATTCTAAGTATAGTCCTTGGGGTTTTTGGATTTTGCTTTTCCCACTGGATGATGAGTGTGTTACAAACCCCTGGCGATATACTGGATGATGCAGTGTTATATCTGAGGGTCTATTTCGTGGGATTTCCGTTTCTGTTTATGTATAACATTCTTTCCAATATGTTTACTTCCATAGGCGAATCAAAAATCCCGCTGGGGCTCCTGATATTTTCGTCAATCTTAAATATTTTTATGGATCTCTGGATGGTGGCCGGACTTGGTCTCGGTGTGTTTGGTGCAGCCCTTGCGACTCTTATAGCACAGGGAATTTCTGCGGTGTTTTCACTTTTGCTTTTCCTTAGCCGGATGCGTCGATATAAAAGTCGCTTTGACTGGTTTGACAGGCAGGAGTTACATTCCATGCTTCAAATTGCTGTACCTTCGGTTCTTCAGCAGTCTACAGTGTCCATCGGTATGATGATCGTACAGGCTGTTGTAAATCCCTTCGGTACACAGGCACTTGCGGGGTATGCGGCGACGATGCGGGTAGAGAATGTTTTTTCATTGATTTTTGTTTCTATTGGCAATGCGGTTTCCCCATATGTTTCCCAGAATCTTGGCGCAAAGAAAATTGAACGGATCAAAAAAGGATATCACGCTGCACTGGTGTTAGATGTATGTTTTGCAGTTCTTGCTTTTATAGTCATTGAAACACTGCACACGCAGATTTCCTCGCTATTCCTTGGTAAAGATGGAACTGCCCTGGCCTATCAGGTATCCGAGGGCTATATGAGATGGCTTAGTTACTTCTTCATCTTTATGGGAATCAAAATGGCAACCGATGGGGTTCTTCGTGGTCTTGGGATCATGCGCCCGTTCCTCATTGCAAATATGGTAAACCTGGCGATCCGCCTGTCTGTTGCTTTGATCTGTGCACCGCGTTTTGGCATTGTATTTGTCTGGCTTGCTGTACCAGCCGGTTGGTTTGCAAACTTTTTAATATCCTATGTGGCTCTTCGGAGATCATGGCCGACTGATAAAGCGGTATAATCCCGATAGCCTAAAGTAATTTAAGGAGGAATTTATAGTATGAACGATAAATGTGTGGTATTGAATGCAAAGAAGATGAATTTTGATGGGAAGCTGGATTTTTCCGTTTTATCTTCTGATGTTACAGTATATGATGATACAACAGAACAGCAGCTGTCAGAGCGTATTCAGGGTGCAGATATCATTGTAACAAAGGAGATGTCTGTGAGTGCAGAAATGATACAGAAATTCCCGGAATCTGTTAAACTGATCTGCGAGGCAGGTACAGGATATAATAATATTGATCTTGAAGCAGCACGGAAGAAGGGGATTACAGTCTGCAATATCCCGGCATACAGCACAGAACGTGTGGCACATACTGCGATTATGATGATATTAAATCTGAGTTCTGCAATGCAGGTACAGATGAAGATGCTGGCATGCGGAAATCATGACAATTTTACCAGAAATCTTCAGGTTCCGCATGTTGAGGTAAATGGTAAAACACTTGGTGTTATAGGTGCAGGACATATTGGCAGGAAAGTTATCCAGATCGCACAGGCGTTGGATATGAACATACTTGTATATACCAGGACACCGAGAGAGGATGAGAAAGGTATCCGCTATGTATCGCTTGAGGAATTACTCAGGAATAGTGATTATGTTTCCATGCACTGTCCATTGACGGAAAGTACAAAACATATGATCAACAAAGAGACTTTATCACTTATGAAGCCCTCAGCGTTTATCATTAATACCTCAAGAGGTGCACTTATTGATGAGGCTGCTCTTATAGAAGCATTGGAAAATGGTACGATTGCAGGAGCCGGACTTGATGTTCAGGAAACCGAACCACCTGAAGAAACCAACCCTCTTTATACTATGGATCATGTCCTTTTGACGCCGCATATGGGATGGAAAGGACTTGAAACAAGACAGCGGCTGGTTTCTATTCTGGCGGATAATATAAAGAAGTTTATGGAAGAGGATCCGATCAATGTTGTATCAGGTCTATAGTATCTGGCAACAAAGTGATGATACAGCTTCCGGGTTTGCAGAGTGAAAAAATATAATTACAATCAATAAGTCAGTGCTTTGATATCTTCTTCCGATACAGCAGGAATAACATAAACAATAGAATTACTGGAAAAATAAGTCCGAATCCCATGCCGATCTTAATATTATTTCCAGCATTCTGAGTGATACGACCAACAATTCCAGGTCCAATGCTGCCACCTAAATCTCCTGCCATGGCAAGAAGAGAGAACATAGCCGTTCCACCTGTTGGAAAAGTTTTTGAGGAAATACTGATGGTTCCAGGCCACATGATTCCAACTGAAAATCCACATGCAATACAACCGATCAGTCCGATGATCGGGTTGGATGACAAAGCAGTAAGCAGATAACAGACAACGCATAATATGCCTGAACCACTCATAAACTTCATTAAATCTAACTGTTCTCCATATTTACCAAAAATTATACGGCTGATTCCCATTGTTACTGCAAACATGCAGGGACCTGTTAGATCTCCCAGAGCTTTTGATAATCCCAGTGCTGATTCTGCATAAGCAGATGCCCATTGAGCCATTGCAAGTTCAGAAGCTCCGGAACAGATCATCAGACATATTGCAACCCAGAAAAATGGCTTGGAAAACAGATCTTTAATTTCCATTCCAGAACCATTGTCAACCAGAGATTCAATGGGACAGGTCATGAAGTTATAAGTATTAATTGCAGGAATGATTGCCCATATTACGGCGAGCCACTTCCAACTGTCTATTCCAAATATCAGGAAAAATAAGCTGGAAATCAAAATTGTCCCAACAGCTCCCCAACAGTAAAACGAATGGAGCAGACTCATAGTTGCTTCTTTGTTTTCAAACGGACAGGCCTCGATAATAGGACTGCAAAGTACTTCTATTAAACCGCTTCCGATGGCATAAACAATAACACTACATATAATTCCAATAAAAGGATCAGGTAAAAAATCAGGTAAAAATGCCAGTCCAAGAAGACCCAATGCAGCAAATATTTCTGATGCAACAATGCACACACGATATCCGATATGATCTACGAATTTGGCACAGAACAGATCAACCAGAAGCTGTGTGAAAAAGAAGAAAGTGGATATCAGAGCAATGTTACCGAGAGAAATATGGTAGTCACTATGAAATTTCAAAAAAAGAAGCGGTGCGAAGTTTGCCGCAATAGCCTGTGTGATAAATCCCATATAACAGGCTATTTTTGTCTTATGGTAGTTAGTTTTTTTTATAGCATTCATTTTTTATTTTCCTCTCCGAATGTTTTTAACAGTTTTATGTTCAATCTTCACATTCATCAATACTTCCACAAAAAAGTCTGTTCTGGGTGGTGCGGTTATTTCAATTTTGTCGCCCTCAATGTTGATCTCACTTTCATTCATCCATTTAAAAATCATAAGAATACCTCTTTTCTTTTTTTTACTTGATTATATAGCAAATATCAGATATATACATTGAATTAAATTATAGAAATACTGTATAATATCGTAAAAAAGAAAGAACGTGATATGGGATGGATTATAATAAAATACTTACAGACGAGGAGTTCATGGAAATTAAACAGCATGGAAGCAGTGATTATCCATTCCAGTATTATTATGATAATCTGGAATTGTTTGATTTTCATTGTATTGAGTGGCACTGGCACAGAGAATTTGAGTTTTTATATGTCGCGTCCGGACAAGTTACATGCGGAATAGGAGAAAAACAGATTATATTGTCAGAAGGAGAAGCAATTTTTATTAATTCTAAAATATTGCACCGCTTTTACGCATCATCAGGTGGTATCATTCCTAACTTTGTATGTATGCCGGAATTTATTGCGCCGGAGAACAGCCTGATCTATAAGAAATATATCTTGCCAATCATTTCATCGAATATATATTTCCAGCGTTTTCAGCCTGATGAACTATGGCAAACAAAGATCATACAAACTATGATAAAAATAATGGAAATACAGAGGAATGAGAAAATAAAAGAGCTTGCTACTTTGGCATTGCTGCAGGATTTATGGCTGACTTTTTATGAAAATGTAAAGTTATCTGATAAAGGAGATGTACAGACAGTGGATGAAGTTGCACAGAAAAGAGTGCAGTTGATCATGCAATATATACATGAAAACTATAATCGCAATTTGTCTCTGGATGAAATTGCTTCGCATATAGGAATCAGCAAAAGTACTGCACTTAATTTGTTCCACCGTTTTTTACATACTACACCGGTTAATTATCTGATAGGATATCGACTTCAGGCAGCTTCCTGGTTATTGAAAAATACGAATAAAAAAGTAAAAACGATCGCTTATGAAAGCGGATTTCATAACGTTGATTATTTTTGCAGATTGTTTAAAAAACGTTATCATTTAACTCCATCAGAATATCGCTGCACATGTTTAAAAGTGTTGTCGGCTGATCCGAGTCTTCAGACCTGTAAATAAAGCCGATGCAGGACTTTTGGAATCCTGTATCGGCTTTGTTGATTTTGTAAAGGCTTTGAAAAATTTACTTTTACTGGTTCATCAGTGCTTTGATATCCTCTTCCGGTGTGGTGATAGGTGCAATACCATAATTTTCAACCAGGAAGTTCAGAATATTAGGAGACAGGAACGCCGGAAGAGAAGGACCAAGGCGGATATTTTTGATACCCAGATGCAGGAGGGTTAACAGGATACAGACTGCTTTCTGTTCATACCAGGAGAGTACGAAGGAAAGCGGAAGTTCATTTACAGAACATCCAAATGCATCTGCAAGTGCCACAGCAACCTGGATCGCACCATAAGCATCATTACACTGACCCATATCCATCAGTCGTGGAAGACCACCGATCTCTCCCAGATCGAGATCATTGAAACGGAATTTTCCACATGCCAGGGTGAGAACGATACTGTCAGAAGGTGTCTGCTTTACAAATTCCGTATAATAGTTTCGACCTGGTTTGGCACCATCACAGCCGGCAACCAGGAAGAAATGGCGGATCGCACCTGATTTTACAGCCTCTACTACAGTACCTGCATGGGACAGGATGGCTGCATGACCAAAACCGGTTGTCACTTTTTTTCCGCCGTTGATACCGGAGAACATACGATCTTCTTTGTAACCGCCCAGCTCCAGTGCTTTTTCAATAAGTGGTGTGAAGTCTTTCTTCTCGTCAATATGGACAGCTCCCGGGAAGGCAACCACTTCTGTTGTAAATACTCTATCAGCGTAGCTGCTTTTTGGAGGCATCAGACAGTTGGTAGTGTAGAGGATAGGGGCCGGAAGATGGTCAAATTCTTTCTGCTGATTCTGCCATGCAGTTCCGAAATTGCCTTTCAGGTGAGAGTATTTCTTTAAGAATGGATAGGCATGGGCAGGGAGCATTTCACCATGTGTATAGATATTGATTCCTTTTCCCTCAGTCTGTTCAAGCAAAAGCTGCAGATCTTTCAGATCATGTCCGGTCACGACAATAAAAGGCCCTTTTTCTACCGTAAGTGTAACATCAGTTGGCTCTGGTGTTCCATAGGTTTCTGTATTTGCCTTATCAAGAAGTGCCATGCACTTCAGATTGATCTCTCCTGTTTTGAGTACTGTGGAAAGCAGTGCTTCTGTGCTTTCTTCATAACCGATCTTAGATAATGCCTCGCAGAAGAACTGATTCACTTCGGCATCTTCATAATTCAGAACATTTGCATGATAGGCATAGGCAGCCATTCCGCGGATACCAAAGAGAATAAGAGATTTCAAGGAGCGGATATCTTCATTGGCATTCCACA
>NZ_JBDGAB010000051.1:0-26481 GCF_040910705.1 Blautia sp. RTP21359st1_E11_RTP21359_211015 | reverse complement strand
GGCATAGGCAGCCATTCCGCGGATACCAAAGAGAATAAGAGATTTCAAGGAGCGGATATCTTCATTGGCATTCCACAGCTGCTGAAGATCATATTCCTCTGTTCTGCAGTCAGGAGCCAGTCTTTCTTTTTCAGCTCTGACTTTTTGTATCATGTTTTCGATTGCTGCATTGTCAAAACTTACATTTGTAACTGTAGTAAACAGTCCTTCGATTATGATCTGTCCGGTTCTTTTTGAAATAGTTTCCGTGCTGTCGGCAGCTTTAGCCAGACTGATTAATGCACCTGTCAGTTCGTCCTGTAATTTCGCTGTATCTGCTTTTTTTCCACAGACACCGGCATTTCCGGTACAGCCGGTACATCCGACTGTCTGTTCACACTGAAAACAAAACATTTTTTTATCCATTATTGTATTCTCCTTTTATTCTGTGATTTTTTCGAAGGATCTTTCTTATTATTTTATCCTCGACTAGTAGTATTTATCCTTGGTTTCTGTTAGGAGTATAGTATAATAATTACAACGTGTATGTTTGATTTCCAACAGGAGGATTAATTTTGAAAAAATATTTACCCATTTTAAGAACCAGTCCTTTCTTTAAAGGTCTTACTGACAATGAAATATTATCCATACTGCATTGTGTAAATGCAGCAACGATCTCAAGAAAACGGGATTCTTATATTTTCAGAGCCGGAGACTCTACCGAAGTAATGGGACTTGTGGTGGCAGGCTGTGTTCTTGTTATTCAGGAAGACCTGTGGGGACATCGGAATATTCTGTCAAAATGTCATGCGGGAGATTTTTTTGGTGAACCATATGCAGCAAGTCCGGGAGCTGTTCTGAATGTCAGTGTGGTAGCAGACGAAGATTGTGAGATTATTTTATTAAATGTTCAAAGGCTTCTGGTTTCCTGCCCAATAGTATGTGAGCATCATCAGAAGCTGATCCGTAACCTGGTCGGTGTCCTGGCAAATAAGATCCTGATCCTCAACGATAAGATCACACATGTGGGCAAGCGAACGACAAGGGATAAGCTGTTGTCCTATCTGTCGTCGGTATCTATCAGACAGGCATCGTTATCCTTTGATATTCCTTTTGACCGGCAGCAGCTGGCAGATTATCTTTGCATTGACCGTGCGGCAATGTCTTCGGAGATATCAAAGCTGCAAAAAGAAGGACTTATAAAAACAAACAGAAACCATTTTGAGCTGACTGTCTGTAATGATACGGATTCAGGAATAAAAATGTGATATACATTACGGAAAACGATAAACTTTTTCATTATAATACAAAAGGAAAGTGAGACTGCTTAAAGTGATTCTATTGTTATAAGCGTTCACACGATGGTATTATGGTGTATGTATAAAGAATCTATGAAATCAGTTATTGAAAAATAGGAGGAAAAAAATGTTCATCAGAAAAGCAGAAGAAAAAGATATTCCGAGGATCCTGGAATTGTTAGGACAGGTGCTGCAGATCCATGCAGATATAAGGCCTGATATTTTTATTCCGGGCACAACAAAATATACGACAGACGAATTGACAGAGCTTTTGAAAAATGAAGAAAAGCCAGTATATGTTGCAGCGGATGAGGCTGATGTTTGTGTGGGGTATGCATTTTGTCAATTAAAGGAGCAGCCTTTTTCAAACAATATGGTACCGTTTAAATCTCTTTTTATAGATGACCTGTGTGTCGATCAGGAGACACGAGGACAGCATATTGGGGAAAGCCTGTTTGAATATGTAAAAAAAGAAGCAAAGCAGCTGGGATGCTATGAAGTGACATTGAATGTGTGGGCAGGAAATACTTCAGCAGAAAAATTTTATGAAAAAATGGGAATGCGGACAAAAGAAAGGCAGATGGAATACATATTATAAGATGTTGAATTGTTTAGGAAAAAAACAGCCGGCTAAGATACAGACTGAGATGTCTGTACCTTAGCCGGAAAATTTATCACTGTAATGAATATGCATAGCTTCCCAGTCCATAAACAATACATAAAATACTCTTCCGTATTGCTGGCTGTCTACAATCCTTCCGTGATCAAGAACAGAAAGGTAAGTGCCGTCCGCTTTTCGAAGATGAAAGTGGATGTAATCATTTTTATTGCCGGCATCGATCTGTTTCCAGATGCTTGCTTCTATCTGCTGCTGTTCATCCTCACGGATCAGGTTGTGGAAGCTTTTATTTGTAAGGCTGAAGAGGTTATCTATAGTTTTATATCCGGTCATTTGAAGGAACTCATGGTTTGCATACAGGAGTTCATCATCATCTTTGTCCGCTCTGTATATGATAAATGCACCCGGAAGGTGTTCAGAGATATCCTTGAATACAAATCCGAGCTGTTTGCGGACTCCTGACCGGAGCCCCTCCCTGTAAGCCATACATCCGTTTTTTCCGTGAAGCTTTATTTCATAAAGTGCTGCATCTGCACAGCGCATGAGCTGTGAGCGGCTGGATGCAAAGGTTGGATATTCTGCATATCCGAGAGAAATAAAAAACGGATATTCTTTTCCCTTGCATGAAAATGTCTTTGGAAGCTTGGTAAATTGCAGCAGCAGTTCTCCCGCTTCTTTATAGGTATGATCCGGCAGAAGAATGCAGAACTCATCGCCACCGTTTCTTCCCAGTAATGTGTTTTTTGGGAAAAAAGCCTTCATGCTATCTGTAAGACTCTTTAGTGCCCTGTCTCCATAGACATGTCCGTAAATATCATTAATAAACTTAAAGTCATCAATATCAAGGAGTGCGGCCACAAAATGCGTTTTTGGATTTTTAGTGATCATCCTTTCGGCTAATTCATCAAATCCATAGCGGTTGTAAATATCGGTGAGAGAATCTGTGTGTGCCAGTATTTGAAATTTGTTTTTATTTTCTTTCGATACTAACCATACCCGGGTAAGACCTGAGAAAAGTAAAACGACAGTAGTAAACATTCCGCCGACGATTACCAGTAATCTAAGGTCTCTCCATCCGCTTTCAGGAGCTACTTCTAATGTCCAGTTCTCTTCCCCTATCGTAAAACCATAAGAAACAGCATGAGTTAATTGGTCGTCTGACTGATAAACAACTTTATAAGTATCGCTCCAGGGAGCGTCGGTTTTTGAGAGTCTGTATTCATATCCGAAATCCGAAAGTGCACTGATCGCATCTGAAAAAATGTCAGGAACACGCAGGATAACAATGGTAAATCCCCAGAAATATTCCTGGTTGTTTTCATCTTTCAGGTAGACTGGATTGCGGACAGCAATTCCACAGCCGTCCTGTTTTAAATCGAAAGGACCTTGTGTAATGATCACGTGATTGTCTCTTGCGTAACAGGAAATTTTGCTGCAATCTTTATCCTGGAGCAGATCGATCTTACTCGCTTCCGTTCCCTCAGAAGGATAAATATCTGTTACATTACCATCCGGAGCAAGCTGTATGCTTTCAATAACGTCAGACATAATATTTTCCGCAATTGTGTCAAACTGACTGATCTTTCCGTTTTCACTGATCAGGACCTGCTTTAGCGTATCTGTGATCGCAATTCCATTTGTAATTTCATTTTTTATACGTTCGCCGTAGGTTGTTGCATTTAATTGTGCTGTTATGTGTCGTTGTTCAGTTTCATGTGAGTCTATTTTGTATACAATTAAACCAACAAGGCATATGCCCAGTAAAAAAACGATAAGAGGTACAATTGTTTTTTTCTTCACCTGGTTCACCTCGTTTTATTAGTTTCACAATAAAATATTATATCATAGAAGTAAAAAAATAGAATGATTTTTTGTGTTAAAGTGATATTGTTTTTTTATGTACAATGGAAATATGACCAGAGGGTGAAATATAGTATACAATTGAGGATTATATTGGAAAGAATACTGAAAAAACCTCGCGGTTTTGTAGGGTATATGATATACTGTTCTTTATAAGTAAATATCTTATCGGAATTCACGGAGGATCTGACCGATGCTGAATAAAAAAGATTTTTTTAAATATGCATCAAAATTAGCATTTCCGATCATGATCCAAAATCTGATCGGAACATTAGTAAATGTTGCGGATACTGTAATGCTGGGATATGTAAGCCAGACTGCCATGTCAGCTTCATCTCTTGCCAACCAGTACACATTTATTCTTTTCTGTTTGTATTATGGTATGGCTACAGGTACTTCGGTTTTATGTGCCCAGTACTGGGGAAAGGGTGATAAAAAGACAGTAGAAAAGATTCTCGGCCTGGCGGAGCGGATCTCACTGATCGTTTCTCTTGTATTTTTCGTTATCTCCTTTTCCATGCCGACTACGATCATGAAGATTTTTACAAACAGTCCGGATACGATTGCTGCCGGCAGCGAGTATTTGAAGGTGATCTCATTTTCCTTTATGTTTATGGGATTCTCTCAGGTTTTCATGAGTGCCCTTCGAAGTGTCGGAAAAATAATGCTGCCTTCTGTTACATACATTGTATCGCTTTGTGTCAATGTATTTTGTAATGCCACCTTTATCTTTGGCCTGTTTGGACTTCCAAAGCTTGGTGTTACCGGTGTTGCCCTTGGTACTGTTATTGCCAGGATCGCAGAGGTATTGATCTGTCTCATCTATTCATTAAACAGCTCCGATGTCAGATTTCGGATAAAATATTTCTGTGCGAAATCCGGTATTCTGTTCAGGGACTTTATGAAAATTGCTTCTCCGGCTGTGATAAATGATGTTGTCTGGAGCTTTGCCAGTTCAGCGTTCGCAGCGATCCTTGGCCACATTGGCGATGATATGGTTGCCGCAAATGCAGTTGCTGTTATGGTGGTAAACATTGGTGCCATCGCCTGTCGCGGTTTTGCCAACGCTACTACCATCATTATCAGCCAGGAGCTTGGTAAAGATCACAAGGATACAGCCAGAGAATATGGGAAACGTATGCTGAGAATAACAATTATCGTAAGTCTCATCGGATGTGCCATTATTCTGGCAGTCCGCCCTATGATACTGGACTTCTACCGGGATAAACTGACAGAGACAGCCATTTATTATCTTGGTATTTTTATAATCATGACAACCTGGCGTCTTGTAGGAGAGGGTATCAATACCTGTCTTATATGCGGATGCTTCAGAGGAGGTGGCGATTCCAGGTTCGGAATGATCGTAGATTCCATATTTATGTGGCTTGTTGCAGTTCCTCTCACCTTCCTTGCAGCATATGTTTTAAAACTGCCGCCTGTCTGGGTATATTTTATAATGACCCTGGATGAGTTCGAAAAAATGCCTGTGGTGTTCATCCACTATTTCAGAAATAAATGGCTTACGAACATTACCAGAGATTTTGACTGATTATGTAACTAAGCAGGAGGTTTTTATAGAAATGAAATACTTTGAGGCAAAAATGTCTTATCCTCAATTTTTAAAATATCTGGTTCCATCAGTGCTGACCATGATCTTTTTATCATTTTATACAACGATAGATGGATTTTTTGTATCACGGTATGCAGGCTCTGACGCGCTTGCAGGAATTAATATTGTTATTCCGATCACCTGTGTTATTTTCGGAACATCTGTCATGCTTGCAACGGGATCAGGTGCCATCATAGGAGAGAGGATGGGACAAAAAAGAGAACAGGAAGCAAATGAGATATTTACTTTTATCACGATCGTGCTGTTCGTACTTTCAGTTGCTTTTACAGCTGTGGGAATCCTTTTTCTGAAACCGATATGTATTTTTTTAGGAAGCAGTGAGCGCCTGATGGAGCATGTGGTGCCATACGCATTTGTCACATTTTTAGGATCGGTTTCGATGTCATTCAAGCTATTTTTCGAATATCTTGTGAGGACGGATGGGAGATCGTACATCGGAATGATCATGTCTCTGACAGGTCTGGCTTTTAATATTGTTTTCGACTATATTTTTGTGGCTGTATTCAGACTGGGAACGCTTGGAGCTGCATGGGGAACATTTCTCTCCATTACAGTAAGCATGTTGATCGGCTTTATCTATTTTCTGAAATACAGCCATATAAGGTTTTGCAGACCGAAGACCGACATGAGTGTTCTTCTGAAATCCTGCACCAATGGAAGCAGTGAAATGCTGACGGAGATGTCTACCGGGATCACTACATTTTTATTTAATCTTATTATCATGCAATATTTTGGTGAAGATGGAGTTGCGGCTGTGACGATCATTATGTATATTTACTATTTTTTCATCGCTTTTTATATGGGAATTGCCGTTGCAGCGGCTCCAATCATAAGCTATAATTACGGCTCTGAAAATCATGACAAGATCAGAGAGATAACACGATATAGTTTTATTACGATTGCCATCAGTTCAGTATTGATCCTCACGGTATCACTTGTATTTGGAAAACAGATCATCCATTTATTCGTTGGGGAGGGAAATGTATTTACATTGACATGGGATGGCTTGAAGCTGTTTAGTCTGGTTTTCCTGTTTATTGGTTTAAATGTATTTCTTTCCGGATATTTTACTGCGCTGGGAAATGGTTTTATTTCGGCATTGATCTCATCAATGCGTTCTTTGATCCTGGTGGCTGTGTTCATATTGATCCTGCCAAAGCTTATAGGGGTTGCAGGCATCTGGATGACGATGCCGCTGGCAGAAGCCGTGACTATTTTCATGGCGGTTTATCTGTATCGAACATACGGAAAAAGTTTCATGCAGGAAAATTCCAGAGCCACGTCTTGATGATATTTTGCAAAATTCTAACGAAAAAGAGGCCGTCAAGTACGGCCTCTTTTTCGTTATGGCTTTATCATGTCATGGGAGTATTTATAACTCCTGTGGAGATATTTCCAGGTATTCATAGGATGGCTGGAAATCATGGTTGTCACACTGACGGTAATATTGGGTAAAAATACGTTCTATGATATCAGGGATATGCGTTTCATCAGGTTCAAACAGTATGATGAGATACTGCAGGGAACTGTAGCGTGTACAGATATCCACACGGCGGATATTCTGCCGGATGGCCTGTTCCATATACTCCAGAGCCTGCTCAATGGAGTCGATATCAGGAACTGTATCCACAAGTGTCTCGATGGTGATCATCGCCAGATAACATCTGCACTGGCTGCGTGTGACAAGCTGACTCATGTATTCATACTGGCGTGCGAAATCCCGGTAATTCAGATCAAGAGCACCTACATAGATGCCGCTTTTCTGAAGGGACTCTGCCACAAGCGCCAGATCCTTTCCGGAACCGGATGCCGCAAGAGTGCTACGGTCGATCTGCTGGTAGAAAAAGAACTGGTTTTTGCCGTTTTGTTTTACGTAATACAGAGCTTTATCTGCTTTGGAATAGCAGTCCTCAAAGGAATCATCGGTGCTGCACAGACACAGGCCTGCGGACAGTGTGGCAAACCGGAGTTCCGGATCATCGGTAGTGATGGTGTGAAATTTCTGGAACAGATCGTCCATCTGCAGAGACAGGGAATCAGGATCTGTGTCCGGAAGGAACATCAGGAATTCATCTCCGCCAAGTCTGCAGGAAATTCCCTGATCTGCCCGTTTCTGGAGCAGCTTTCCAAGACATTTCAGTGCACGGTCGCCGGCTTTGTGGCCATAGATGTCGTTGATCTTTTTCAGGTTGTCCATATCAAGGAATACCAGACATCCATCATGTGTCTGCATAAATTCCGCGGTAAGACGTTCGCCCAGGTTACGCATGGGAAGACCGGTAAGAAAATCATAGCTTTTTGCGTCTTCCTGACTTTTTATGGTGGCCATTATGTCCGAGATGAATTTGCTGACGGTAAGCTGCATATCCGGAAGGTTATAGGTGTCCGGTTCTTCCTGGGAAGGATCCCACTGAGGCAGCCGTTTTTCATTGAGCAGTTTCAGAAAAATGTCTGTGATCTCCGGATCGAACTGTGTACCACGGTTTTTGCGGAATTCTTCGTAAACAACCTCCGGTGGAAGCGCATTACGGTAGATTCGGCGGGAGTTCATGGCATCGTAGCAGTCGGCAACAGCCACGATCCGGGCATGGATGGGGATTTCTGCTCCGGCCAGTCCGTCCGGATAGCCTTTTCCGTCATAACGCTCATGGTGACTTCTTGCGATTTCTGCCGCATGCGGGATCAGGGTTATATCTTTTAGGATCTCAGCACCGATGACGGTGTGTTTTTTTATAAGGTTGTATTCATCATCGGTCAGCTGTGCCGGTTTGTTCAGGAACGGATCCGGGATACCGATCTTACCGATGTCGTGAAGGTGAGTAGCCCGTTTCAGATTCAGGATCTCCTCCGGTGTCCAGCCCAGCTCCTCTGCGATCAGGGCTGCATATTGTGCAACCCGGTAGGAATGACCGCGGGTGTACGCATCCTTTGCCTCAATGGTGGTGGAAAGGGTCTGTATCATCTGCAGAGACATTTTTTCATTCTGTTCCTGGTTTTTGCGGATTTCGCTTTGTTGGCGTTTCAGTTCTATATCCTGGACATTTTTGATGGCTCTTACAATATTGACAAAGAGCAGGATCAGCATGCCGGCGCCCACAAACAGTCCGGACATCAATGTGACAAAGTATACGGAGGTTGTTTCAACGGCAATACACAGGATCGCTGCCAGCAGACCAATGAGCAAAAGCCGGTCGGCCTTGTTTTTTTCGGTGCGTATATATTGGAAAAGGTGTACAAATATTGTGGCAACGGTGATCGCCAGGATTCCGTGACTTACAGGCATGGTTTCGATATAATCTGCGATACCTGCAGCAGTGAGGATCGTACAGACTGCAAAGTTTATCATTGCGATGCTTCCAAGACAGACATAAAATCTGTGATGCAGCCCTTTCTGGAGACTGTCCGCAAAAAACAGGATCGGGAGCGGACACAAAAGGATCATAACGAAGCACAGAGATCCGAGAGCGGAAGCGTTGGGGACCAGGAACTGACGGAGCTTGGATTCACCCAGCATCCAGACGGCGCCCATAACCATGCACCATCCAAGATATTCCGTGTCAAATCGTGTATGATAGACCAATCCCAGAGCGAAACTGAACAGGATCGTGACGATTCCGGCAAACAGGATAAAAAAAGCAATGTAGGTTTCCAGTCCGTATCTGCTGAAAATATATATCCAGATATCTGCCTTGTTTCCGCAGTAAACAGGATTGACAACTCCGGTGTAATTGGAGGTGTAGGTGGTCAGTTCAATACGGAGCTCTTTGCCGGCATCGGAAGCATAAACCGGGCAGAAAACATAACGGCTGGCGGAGTTTTTGCCCACAAGCCTTGTTTTATGCGTGGAGTAGCTGGTCCTGAGGTTGTCCCCTACATAAAAATCCACATCCTGCAAGGAAGAACGGATGGCAAAGCAGGTATCTGTAAGATCATCGGGAAGCTGGATGGTGAGGACCATCGTGTCACCGACGGGAACCTTGTAGGTGCCCGGAACGGAGATTTCCTGGGTGGTTCCATCCGGTTTCTGCCAGGTAACGGTACCGGAATAGATCACAGAGGCTGCTGAGGTGTCGGAAGAACGTTCATCCGCACCAAAGATCTGCATAAAAATGAACCAGCCAAGGATGGCGAACATCAGAATATAAAAGAAATATCTTTTTCCCTGGTTAAAGGTTTCGGTTTTTTCTTTCATGGCAATATGCCTCCTTGTAATGGGAAAGGAGTGGTTTGTAAATTGAAAAACTCCTTTAGATCGATTATACCAGACCGGAGTGGAAAAATCAGTATAAACAGACTAAGACGGGTAATTTGGTAAGATTTTACCAAATTTTTTATGAATTCGGTGGTATTATATAAAGCAGATAGAAAACATATCCGATGCATCTGCGCGCAGGATATGGTACAATGGGTAAATGTGGAGTATGACATGCAAAGCATGATATATGCAGGATAAAGGATCAGAATAAAGAATGAGAGTAAAGTGACAGGAGGAAGGATCATGAGTAAGATCGTAAATATCACATCAAAAGAGGACAAAGATCAGAAGCTGCAGGACATTGCAAATTCACTGGAAGAGCTGAAGGATGTAATGGCTGAAGTGATAGAAGCCTATGAGGAAGAAAATGCGGACAGCCGGAAGATGGACACGCTGACAGAGGCACTGGATGCGCTCGAGGACGCTTATGAGGCCGTTAACGATGTGCTGCTTGAGGAAATCTGATCATGCAGTATAAGGTTCTGAAGATAGAAGAAGACATGGATTTCGGCTGTGAAGAGCGGCAGCCGGGTGAAGCACTTATGTCAGTAGTGCTGATGGAAGATGAAAATGGAAATGAAACAAGTCTGCGACATGATGACGGTCTCCTTTATGAAAGAGATATCAATGAGGGAGATCTTGTTACCATGGACGGGCAGCATCAGCTGTGGAAATTGTAAAACAGAAGGGACGCACATCATTGGATTTTGTCATGACTGCGTTGTTTGTGGTTATGTTCATTGATCAGTGGGAAGATGCACAAGATCATAAGCCGGCGCTGGTCGGAATTGTATGCTCTGTGATCTGCCTGGTGATCTTTGGAAGCGGGAAGTTTATCCTTCCGTCAATGGCATCGATCGTTTTATGCTTCCTGGGAATGAAGAAGCATGAGGAGAAGAGAAAAAAAGAACGTATACAGAAGTCAGGAGAATATCAGGCATGACAGTTGGGATATAGCCGGACAGGAGGGATAAGGAATGACTATGACAATAACACAGCAGATCATAACGGTTGTGGTAGTGGTCCTGGGGACTATGACAACGCGATTTTTGCCGTTTATCATATTCCCGGAAGGAAAGGAACCGCCGGCTGTGATCACCTATCTGGGAAAAGTGCTACCCTGTGCAGTGATCGGATTGCTGGTGGTATTTTGTCTGAAGGATGTGCCGGAAAGTACGCATTACGGACTGCCGGAGATGATCGCAATACTGTTCATTGTGGTATTACATAAATGGAAGAAGAGTACATTGCTCAGCATAGGAGGGGGAACGGTGTTTTATATGGTGCTGGTGCAGACCATATTTGGTTAGTCAGAAATATGCGAAAAACAGAAAATGAAAAGCTAAGGCAGGATACGATAACCGTATCCTGTTTTTTGATTGCAGCAGTAATTTATGAAATTGCTGTAGATCAGATAAGCAGGCACAGAAGTGTGAAAGTATAATAAGCCGTGAAAAGAAGCGAGCGGTCGTGAAAATGAGCGCGTCCGCAAGGGACGCACAGATGTATTTCCTTGTTCCTGGAAAATACAGAGGAAATATGCCGGGATCAGAGGAATCTGTAATTGTAACAGAACAACGATCCCCCTTACTTGTCTGTGAATCCGATTGCACAGGTCTAAAAGCCTCAGCGTAGCTGGAGACAATAAATAGTGTGTGTGGAATGGTGTGTTATGAAAATAACAAAAATGAGTAACTTTTGCTCTCACAATGGAATAAAAAACGACAAGACACTATGCGGCTTTATGGCTGTAAATGCATGCGTTTCAAGAGTTTATACAGGGAACATGGAATACCATGAAATGTGAATAAATTAACACATGATTTTGAAAAATATACTCAAAATATAACCATACTATATTGACAAAATTAAAAATAAATGATAATCTGTGACCAGAACAAAACGAGAATGACTAAAATTTTTATGAAGTTAAGAATAAAAAGGTAAGCACGAAAGGAGTATCCTAAAATGGCTGAGATCAAAAAAATGGGTTACTGTGTAAACGGTGAGTGGAAAGAGTCAAAGGCAGAGAAATACATGGATGTTACAGATTCCAGTACAGGTGAGGTGATCGCGCAGGTTCCCTGCTGTACACCGGATGAGGTAGAAGAGGCGATCGCTTCCGCACAGGCTGCATTCCCGGAATGGTCCTCACTTTCTCTTGCAAAGAGACAGCAGTATATGTTCAGATGGAGAGATGTTCTTTATGCTCATAAGGAAGAACTTTCCGTACTTTGTGCAAAAGAGCTCGGAAAGAACATCAAAGAGGCAAGAGGAGATGTTCAGAAAGCAATTGAGCCTACAGAAGAGGCATGTGCACTTCCGACAATGATCCAGGGCGATGCTGCAATGCAGGTAACTACAGGATATGATACAGCTACATATCGCAAACCACTTGGAGTAACTGCTGGTATTGTTCCGATGAACTTCCCGGCAATGATCCCATGGGGCTGGATGGTTCCACTTTCTATTGCATGTGGAAATACAGTAGTACTGAAAGCAAGCTCCCAGACACCACTTACAGCTATGAGGATTATGGAGCTCTTCTATACAGAGGGCGGATTCCCGAAGGGTGTTGTAAACCTTGTGACCTGCAGCCGTGTAGAGGCTGATATCCTTCTTACAGATGAGAGAGTAAAGGCTGTTACATTCGTAGGAACAACAGGTGTTGGTAAACAGGTATATTCCAAAGCAGCAGCTCATGGCAAACGAGTTCAGGCACAGTGTGAGGCAAAGAACCATGCACTTGTACTTGAGGACTGCAACCTTGAGGCTACTGTTAATGCGATCATCAACTCTACATACGGATGTGCAGGTATGAGATGTATGGCTCTTCCGGTTGTATGCGTACAGGATAGTATCGCAGACGAATTTGTTTCACTTCTTAAGAAAAAAGCAGAGGTTATGAAGCTTGGCTGTGCATATGATGAAGATACCGATCTCGGCCCGGTTGTAAATGCAGGCCATAAGGAGAAGATCTGCAACTGGATCCAGAAGGGTATCGATGAGGGTGCGGAGCTTGTACTTGACGGACGTAATGTAGTAGTTCCGGGATATGAGAACGGATTCTTCGTAGGACCGACAATTCTTGATTATGTAACACCTGAGATGACTGTTGGAAACCGTGAGATCTTCGGACCGGTAACCTGTATCAAACGAGTAAAGGATTACGAGGAAGGCATCGCAGTCATGAATGCCAATCCATTTGCAAATGGTTCCTGTATCTTTACACAGAGCGGATATTACAGCCGTAAATTCGCTATGGAGACAGATGGCGGTATGGTAGGAATCAATGTAGGTATCCCGGTTCCGACAGCATACTTCCCATTCTCCGGAAACAAGGATTCCTTCTTCGGTGATCTGCACGTTCTCGGAAAAGACGGCTATCGTTTCTTCACAAGAGCAAAAACAGTTACAACACACTGGTTCGATGAAGCTGCCGGAAAGAGAAAGGTCGGCACATGGGAAGGAAGTACTGAGGCTTAAGAAAGCTTCATAAATAAATTTATGACACTGTAAGGCAGATCGGGTAAGATTCTGCCTTTCAGATAAAATCCTCTAATGAAATGAGCATATTCAAAAACGGTGCATCTGCTGGATTTCCGGCAGATGCACCGTTTTTTAGGGCCAATATCCGATTTAATCGATCGTCATAACACGGATGCCGTGCTCCTGGCAGAAGCTGTCGTATTCTTCGGGAAGTGGCTGGTCGGTTACGATGGCGTCCAGCTTTTCCATGGAAGAATAGGTCATAAGCGAGATCCGGCCGAATTTGGAATGGTCTGCAAGAAGGATCATGCTGTTGGCATTCTCTGCAATGGCTTTTTTGGTGATGTATTCCTCGGCGCTGGCATTGGTAAGTCCGCTCTTCATGGTTACACCTGTGCAGGCCATAAAAGCCATGGAAATGTTGTAGGTCTGCAGATAATCATTGATATCCGGTCCTGTGAAGGACAGGGTCTTGCGGTTCAGCTTTCCGGGAACGGAAATGATATCCAGGTTCGGATAGGATGCTGCCTTGTTGAAGATAAGCAGGCTGTTGGTCAGGATCGTACAGTGCTTATCTGCAATAAAATCAACCAGGTTCAGGCAGGTTGTACCTGTATCGATATAGATGGTATCGTCTTCTGCCACAAGCTCTGCGGCACGGCGGCAGATTTCTTTCTTTTCGTCAGGAAAACGTCCGCCACGCTCTTCGTAAGACAGAAGGGGAAGAGTCTGTGGAGTTTCGAGTGCTGCGACACCGCCATATACTTTCATGATACTGCCACGTTTCAGAAGGATATCGACATCTCTTCTGATGGTGTTTTTGGATACGTTGAATTTCTCACATAATGTATCGAGAGAAGCGTTCTTATGCTCCAGCACATATTCTTCGATCATGTCCAGTCGCTGTGATTTCATAGAGGTCTACCTTCTTTCTATTGGTTAAGTCTTGGTTATATTTTATCATAAAAGAAGGTAGAGATAAAGTGCTTTTATAAGAACATACCAAAAAATATTTCCCTTCAAAAATATCTTGACGAAATTCTTATTTGAATGTAATATGAAAACGGTTTTCAAATTCAAATCTGCCATGTAAGGTGCAGTCGATAGAAGAGAGTAGGAAATATAATGGAAGAAAAAATGAAATACAGCACCAGGCAGCAGAAAATAATTCTGGAATGCCTGCAGGAATATGGAGATACATTTTATACCATAGATCAGTTTATGGAGCTCCTTCGTGGAAAAGAGATCCAGATCGGAAGGACAACGGTATACAGAGGACTGGAGCGGCTGCAGAAGGAGGGAGCGGTGCTGAAGGTTCCGTCTGTGGAGGGAGCGCCTGCCCAGTATCGTTTTATACGTGATGAGGAGCGGAAGAATTACGGTAAGCTTGTGTGTCTGGAATGTGGGCATACGATTCCTCTGCAGTGTGGATGTATCGATCATTTTGTGGGACATGTGCTGGATGAACACGGATTTGAGATCGATCAGAGCCGGACGATCTTTTATGGATATTGTGACAGCTGCAGGAGGCTTAAAAAATGAATGTTAACAGAGGGAAGATGACAGCGGCAGCAGTTCTGGCGGTGACGCTTCTTGTTGTGGGCGGTGTGACCGGATATGGTTTGCACAGGGCCGGAACGGTGGGACAGCCATTTGTGGAGGATGGCCGACTGAAGGTGATGGCCAGCTTTTATCCCATGTATGATTTTGCCCGGAAGGTAGGGGGCGACAGGATCCAGGTGAAGGATATGGTTCCGGCGGGAACGGAGCCTCATGACTGGGAGCCGGCGGCAACGGATATCCGGAATCTTGAAGATGCAGATGTGTTTGTCTATAATGGTGCGGATCTGGAGCACTGGGCGGAGGATGTACTGGATACTCTGGAGAATCAGGAGCTGGTTGTGTCTGAGGCATCGGATGGAGTGGAGCTTCTGGATGGAGGACATGATCATGCTCATGGTGATGAAGGAAAAGATCCTCATGTCTGGCTTGATCCTATGCGTGCAAAGCAGGAAATGAAGAATATCAGGGATGCTTTGGTAAAGGCTGATCCTGGGAACGGTGATTATTATGAAGCAAATTATGAGAAATATGCCGGTGAATTTGATGAGCTGGATCAGGAGTTCAGAGATGGTCTGAAAGGTACGAAGAGCCGGGATATCATAGTGGCGCATGAGGCTTTTGGATATCTATGCAATGCCTATGATCTGAAGCAGCTGGCTATCGAAGGGCTGACACCGGATTCAGAGCCTGATCCTGCCAAGATGCAGGAAGTGATCGAGTATGCGAAAAAATACGACATCCATACCATATTTTTTGAGGAGCTGGCAAGTCCCAAGGTGGCGAAGACAGTGGCGAAGGAAGTGGATGCGGTGACTGCTGTGTTGAATCCGATCGAGGGATTAAGTGAGGAGGATATAGAGGCCGGAGAGGATTATTTTTCTGTGATGAGGAAGAATCTGGAGGCACTCAGGAAGGCATTGAACTGAAGGTGCAGGACAGTAGCTGTAACAAAAAAGGAGAAATTATGGGAATTTTGATAGAAAATCTTTCGTTTCACTATACAGGGACACCTGTGCTGGATCAGGTGAACCTGGAGGTGAAGGATGGCGATTATGCCATCCTTACCGGTGAAAACGGAAGTGGAAAAAGTACATTTCTGAAGCTTCTTCTGGGCGAACTGAAGGCGCAGGAGGGAAGTATCACTGTAAATGGAAAAGATATTTCTGCCACATTCGGAAAGGGAGATCTGGGATATGTTCCACAGAACAGTATCAGCAGAAACCAGAATTTTCCGGCGACTGTGGAAGAGATCATGATGACAGGTGTGTATTCCTCTTCCTGGAAGGCACGTTTCCGGGCAAAAAAAGAGATCCCGCGTTTGAAAGCCGCACTTGCGGAAATGGAAATGGAAGAGTTCTGGAAAAGAAGGATCGGAGATCTTTCCGGAGGACAGCAGCAGAGGGTTATGCTGGCACGTGCGCTGGCAGGAAAACCGAAGATCCTGATCCTGGATGAGCCTACCACAGGAATGGATATGGTTTCTGTGAAAACACTTGCAGAAGTTCTGAGGAAGCGGAATGAGGAACAGGGGCTGACGATCCTTATGGTTACTCATGGAAATTCCGGTGAGTTTAAAGGAGCAAACCGGTTCTTTAAGGCGGAAGAGGGGAGGATCGACGAAGTATGAGTATTTTACAGTATGGATTTATGCAGAGGGCTTTTCTGGTGGGAATCCTTCTGGCTGTGATTACGCCCTGCATCGGGATCACCATTGTTCTGAAACGGATGTCCATGATCGGAGATGCGCTTTCCCATTCTTCACTGGCCGGTGTTGTGCTGGGACTGATACTTGGAGTGAATCCGGTAGCCGGTGCAGTAGTGATGTGCATCGTAGCTGCTCTTGGAATTGAGGCTATCCGCAAAAAAATCCCGCGTTATTCGGAGGTGGCGATCTCCATCGTCATGTCTGCCGGGATCGGACTGGCCGGTGTGCTGTCCGGCTTTGTGGAAAACGGTGCCAGTCTGAACAGCTTTTTGTTCGGAAGTATTGTGTCCATCAGTGAAGGAGAGCTGGCGCTGGTAGTTGTGATCAGTGTGCTGGTACTGGCAGCAGTGCTGTTTTTTTACAGGGAACTATTTTATATCGGATTTGATGAAAATGCGGCAAGGATCTCCGGTGTTTCCGTGCGGAATATTAATTTTCTTTTTACTATTCTGACGGCTCTGACAGTTTCCATTGCGTCCCGTACAGTAGGGACCCTGATCGTTTCCTCCATGCTGGTAGTTCCGGTGGCGTGTGGGATGCAGATGGCAAAAAGCTATAAGGGTACACTGATCTGTGCCATTATCGTGGCGGTATGTACCACCATTGCCGGACTGTTTCTTTCCTATTATGCCGGACTGAAACCAGGTGGAATGATCGTTCTTCTTGAGGTTGCGTGGTTTGTAGTTGTGATGACAGTGAAAAGTTTTAACAAATAAAACACATTTTTCCCACAAAGTAAACACAATTAACCCATATACTTTGAAGCATCAAAAGGAAACAGAGAAGAATTTTTTCCCAGGGAGGATTTAACCATGAACAATAACAGAAAATTAAAAATAAAGAAAATGATGAAAAAAGGTGCAACCATCAGCCTGTGTGCAGTACTTGCTGGCGGCATTGGAGTTGGTGCATATGAAGGTATAAATTATTTCTCCGGTGCACAGTCCGTACAGGCGGCAACCGACAGCTCCGAGAATCTGACTCTTATGAAGTCTGATAAAAAATCAAATAAAGACAGCGAAGATACAAAGGCTACAAAATCCTCCGATACAAAGGGCAGTCTGGATGTATCAGATGTTGCTGAGGAGGCAATGCCTTCTGTAGTTGCCATCACAACCAAGTCCGTTCAGGAGGTTCAGGATTATTACAGCATGTTTGGTTCCCAGTATGCGCCGAGCCAGGAGCAGGAAGTTGAAGGAAGCGGTTCCGGTATTATCATCGGAAAAACAGATTCTGAGCTGCTGATCGCCACAAACTATCATGTTGTGGATGGTGCCGATACCTTGTCAGTTGCCTTTGCAGATGGTAATGCTTATGAAGCTACGGTAAAGGGCTTTGATGAAAACGAGGATCTTGCAGTTGTTTCTGTTGCAACGAAGGATGTTTCGGATGATACAATGGATGCAATTTCTGTTGCAAAGATCGGAAGCTCTGATGATCTGAAGATCGGTGAGCAGGTTGTTGCCATTGGTAATGCACTTGGCTATGGCCAGTCCGTTACTACCGGTATTGTCAGTGCAAAGAACCGTAAGACAGATGCATCAGGACAGATCGAGGGTGATTCTACAGATAACAGCAGCAGTATCAATAAGGGCGTGAACCTGATCCAGACAGATGCGGCTATCAATCCCGGTAACAGTGGCGGTGCGCTTCTGAATATGGATGGTGAGGTTGTTGGTATCAACTCTTCCAAGCTTGCTTCTACTGAGGTTGAAGGTATGGGTTATGCCATTGCAATTTCAGATGTTGCGGATTCTCTTGAGAACATGATGAATGCCAAGGCAAGGGATAAAGTGGATAATCATGGTATCCTTGGTATCACAGGCAGTACAGTAAGTACGGAGGCAGTACAGATTTATGGTATCCCGCAGGGTGTATTTGTTTCTGAGGTAACCGAGGGCGGCCCTGCCGATGATGCAGGTATTACCAAGAATATGGTCATTACAGAGTTTGATGGTAAAACGATCACCAGTATCGATCAGCTGGTTGAGCTGCTTCAGTATTATGAGCCGAAGGAAAAGATCGATGTGACGGTTGCAGTTCTGGATGGTAATGAGTATAAGGAGAAGACACTTACTGTAAAACTTGGTAAAGATGACAGTTCCAGCAAGGATAGCAAGGACAGCTCTGAGGATAGCACGTCCCAGGATTCCCAGGATGCAGATATCCCAGATATCCAGGGAGGACAGGATGACTCCGATCAGGGGGATGCAGATGCATTTGCTGATGATGGAGAAGCCAGCCTGTTCAGAGATTTTGAGCAGAATGGCTTGTATGACTGATCAGTCCTAAATTATAGATGGAGAGCATTTTCGAGGTGAAGAACCGCAATCAGTTCATCCCCTCCATGAATCCGCAGGAAAGAAACCAGAAATACAGCGGATGGAAAGACGCAGTAGAAAAAGTTCTTGTATAAGCATAAAAATTTCTCAATATAAAAAAGGTGTTGCTGATCACAGAGTGAGCAGCAACAAAACGGGAGCTTTAGGCAGCGGCAATTGCTTGACCCCATGTGTATGTCAGATTATAATAAAATAACAGGCATTTCCGGATGCATTCCAGATGTATCGGAAATGACGGAAAGCCGGTCTTTGCCAGTATCATGTGCAGAGGCCGGCAAAAGTTATATTCAGAGATAAACGATCATCCATTTGCAGTAGCTGTGCAGTGGCATCCGGAGATGATGTATGATTCTTCAGAACAGCTGAAGCTTCTCCGGGCATTTGTGGAGGCAGCAGGGAAGGAGACGGAAGCATGAATATTTGTATCTATGGAGCGTCCAGCGCAGAGCTGAAAAAGATCTATTATGAGAAAACGGAAGAGCTGGGACAGCTGATGGGAAAGCGAGGACACGGCCTTGTTTTCGGAGGTGGAAAAGAGGGGCTGATGGGGGCGGCAGCCCGGGGTGTTGACAGAGAAAAAGGCTATATCCTGGGTATCGCACCGAGATTTTTTGACCAGCCGGGAGTGTTGTATGAGCATTGTACAGAGTTTATTTTTACTGAAAATATGCGTGAGAGGAAGCACCTGCTGGAAAGCCGCTCGGATGCGACTATCGTGGTACCTGGGGGAATTGGTACTTATGAGGAGTTTTTTGAGATTCTGACATTGAAGAGTCTGGGACGGATCGACAGGCCGATCGTTCTTTATAATATTCAGGGATATTACGACAGCATGCAGGCACTCCTGGAATACACAGCCGGGGAAAAATTTATGTCCAGAGATGTTGTGGGTATGTGCCGGTTCATGAAAGACCCGGAGGAGATCCTGGATTATATTGAGAATTACCGGAATTATGGGGGAAGGCTATAAATAAAATACAGTACGGCTGATACAACAGCCCTGTATATAAGATCGTGCGAAGGGGATTTTTACAGGAGAAGATATATTTTATGAGGAAAATAATGTTAAATGGCCAGTGGGAGCTGGCAGAAGCAGGAAATGACAGATTATGTGAGGTACAGGTTCCGGGATCTGTGCTTTCCGGGCTCTATGGTGCCGGGAAGATCGAAGATCCTTTTTACCGGACAAATGAGGATGTGACAAGGGAACTGTTCCGGAAGGATTATGAATTCAGCAGAACATTTGTGGCTGCAGAGGATATCCTGAAAGAAGAAAAAATAATTCTGGTCTGTGAGGGGCTGGATACTCTTGCAGATATTTATATCAATGGGCAAAAAGCCGGATCTGCAGATAACATGCATCGTACCTGGAAGCTGGATGTGAAAGAATTTCTTCATTCCGGGGAGAATCAGATCCGGATCGTATTCCGGTCGGTATTCAAGTATATCGAAGCTTATGAGTATGAAGATAATAAAGAGATCCACTATGTTCCCTGCGGTGGAATGAAAGGAAACCAGCTGATCCGGAAGGCTCATTGTATGTTTGGATGGGACTGGGGCCCCCAGACCATTGATGCCGGGATTTTTCGGGATATTTATCTGGAAGCATACAGTCATCCGAGAATTGAGGATGTGAAGATCACACAGGTGCATGGGGATAATGCTGTGGATGTGTGTACAACTGTGGCTGTAAGCGGAGATGCTGTGGATAAGTGTCAGGTGAGAGTGACGATCCAGGAGGATGCAGAGAGCGTCTGTGGACATAGAACAGGTGCTAACGACCGAAAAACGGAAGCCCATGTATGCAAAGTGGGGGAGACTGTATCAGCGAATAATAATCCAGCAGTGCTGACATCCTCGATCCACAACCCGAAGCTCTGGTGGCCAAACGGCTACGGCGATCAGCCGTTATATAAAGTTCAGGTGGAACTTCTGGACGAGTATGGCACAGTTCTGGAAACCATAACGAAGCGCATCGGTCTCCGTACCCTTACCATCAGCCAGGAAAAAGATCTCTGGGGAAAAGAGTTCGCGTTCTGTGTCAATGGCGTGAAAATTTTTGCCATGGGGGGAAATTATATTCCGGAGGACTGCATCTATTCCAGGATCACACCGGAGGTCCAGAAGTATCTTCTGGAATCCTGCAAACGTGCCAATTTTAACTGTGTCCGTGTGTGGGGCGGCGGTTATTATCCTTCGGATCATTTCTATGATCTTTGTGATGAGATGGGACTGATCGTATGGCAGGATCTGATGTTCGCATGTAATGTTTATGATCTTACAGAAGAATTTGAAGATAATATCACGAAGGAGATCACGGAAAATGTAAAACGTCTCCGTCATCATGCATCCCTTGGCCTGTGGTGCGGAAACAATGAGATGGAGTCTGCCTGGGATCACTGGCCGGAGGTACAGAGTGAGTCGAAATATCTCCGTGCGGACTACATAAAAATGTTTGAGTATGTGATTCCGAAAGCAGTGAGGGCGGCAGACAGCGAGACCTTTTTCTGGCAGTCTTCCCCAAGCTCCGGAGGCTGCTTTGATGATCCGGACGATGAGAACAGAGGAGACTGTCACTACTGGGATGTATGGCATGGTCAGAAGCCTTTTACAGATTATCAGAAGCATTATTTTCGTTTTTGCTCGGAGTTTGGCTTCCAGTCTTTTCCGTGCCTGAAAACTGTGGAGAGCTTTACGGAAGAGAAAGATAGGAATATTTTTTCCAGGGTGATGGAGAACCACCAGAAAAATCCTGCAGCTAACGGAAAGATCCTGTATTATCTTTCCGAGAATTTCCGTTATCCGGAGAATTTCCGCAAGCTTCTCTATGTGAGCCAGATCCTTCAGGGAATGGCCATGAAGTATGGAGTAGACCACTGGAGACGTCACAGAGGCCGCTGTATGGGTACCCTTTACTGGCAGATCAATGACAACTGGCCGGTGGCATCCTGGGCAAGTATCGACTACTTTGGCCGTTGGAAGGCACTTCATTATATGGCAAAAAAATTCTATGGGCCACAGGCGGTGAGTATGTGCATGGATGGGGATATCATGCAGGTGTATCTGGCAAATGAAAGTATGGACGCACAGTCATATCAGGTTGCCTTTTATGTGAAAAATATGGAATGTGAGATTCTTGAGAAGCTTACCGGAACGGGCACTGTGGGTGTGCAGGAGTCCGCTCCGATCCTGGCGGTGGATGTTTCCGGATGGGAAGACAAGAAGTATGAGATCTTTCTTGAGGCGGAAGTGACACTTGCTGACGGAGATGTGCTCTGTGATGTGGAGACCCTTGTTCCGTATAAATATCTGGAGCTGGATAAACCGGAGATCACTGCCGAGGTGGAGGAGCAAGGTGATGCATTTGTGATCCATTTAAAAAGCAGCTGCTTCAGTCCGTTTACAGCTATTGGATTTACTGATGCGGATGTTACTCTGGAGGATAATTTTTTCCATATGACAGATGGAGAGGAAATGTGTGTCCGGCTTGATAAGAAAGATATCCGAAATGGAGAGATTCTGGATGCAGCGGATCTGACACAGCAGATGGAGATCCTGACGCTGGCATAGAAAGCTTTTAAATAAAAAAGACGCGGCCTTTTATCGGAGGATAAAAAGGTTCGTGTCTTTTTTTATATGATATTAGGGGATCATCATGGGTTTGCGTGTGTTTACATTTGATTACGATATTTGGGATCAGAATTCGTAATTTTTATGTCTTTTGAAGAAATCCTTAGTTTCCTTTACAACCACACCGCTCAGGGCAAGAAGAGCGATCAGGTTCGGGAATGCCATCAGGGCATTGAAGATATCTGCGATGTTCCATACAGCTGCTACAGTCATATATGGTCCGATGAATACGCAGATGATGTACAGCCAGCGGTATGTTGTAACTGCGGCTTTGTTTCTGTTGAACAGGTATTCCAGACATCTTTCACCGTAGTAATCCCATCCAAGGATTGTTGTGAATGCAAAGAATACCAGGCACAGCATCAGTGAGAAGGATGCTACAACCGGCGGGAAAGGAAGTCCTTTCTGGAATGCGGCTGTTGTGATGGCAACACCCTCAAGACCTGTGTTCCATGTTTCTGTAATGACGATGGAAAGACCTGTCATTGTACAGATAACGATAGTATCAATGAATGTACCTGTCATGGATACAAGACCCTGACGTACCGGCTCCTTTGTCTGAGCTGCAGCGGCTGCGATCGGGGCACTACCAAGACCGGACTCATTGGAGAAGATACCGCGGGCGATACCCTTCTGCATAGCTACGACCATGGTTCCCATTGCGCCACCTGCAAGTGCACTTCCTGTGAAAGCAGATTTTACGATAGTTACGATCGCTGTAGGTACTGCAGTGATGTTTGTGATCACGATGATCAGTGCCAGTGCAACATAGAGAACTGCCATAAACGGTACAACGACCTGGGATACCTTTGCGATTCTCTGGATTCCGCCGAGAACGACAAGTCCTACACATACGGTAAGTATCAGACATGCAACTACAGTTGCCCAGGAATATGTATTTCCGAAAAGTGCTACTGTGTGTGCTTTATCCGGGTCAAAGAAATTGGTAACTGCAGATGAGATACCGTTTACCTGTGTAAAGGTTCCGATACCGAAAAGTCCCACACCTGCTCCGAAAAATGCGAAGATCTTGGCAAGCCATCTCCACTGTTTTCCCATACCGTTTTCGATGTAGTAGAAAGGTCCGCCGAGAACGTGGCCTTCTTTGTCAATGGTACGGTACTTGATCGCCAGAAGTCCTTCTGCGTATTTGGTTGCCATTCCGAAGAATGCGGCTACGATCATCCAGAAAAGTGCTCCTGGTCCGCCGGCTGCGATAGCAGTTGCGACACCTACGATATTTCCGGTTCCGATGGTTGCTGAAAGCGCAGTACACAGAGCTCCGAAGCTTGTGACCTCACCATCGCCGCCTTCTTCATTTTTTACCATGAATTTCAGTGCCTTTCCGAGGTGCCTTACCTGTAAAAGACCTAACCGAGTGGTTAACAGAATTCCTGTGAACAGGATCAGAATGATCAGCGGAAGTCCCCAAACGACTCCGTCAAACCATGTGATAAAGTTGTTGATTTGTGTAAACATTACTCTTTCCTCCATCCTTTTGCCTGAGAGATTTACAGCATTTTGTGTGCTGCGTACACCTTCGGCGCTCTTCCCTTTTGATTTGAAGAGACTCTCCTGAGTTTTTTATTTTTGAATGATGCCAGGACCTTTTGTGTGCGGTGGTGGCGGTCATTCGTTTCGTGTAGAAAAACACTGTAACACAGAGTATCACATGAATTGATGGATTTCAATGGTTTTTTAAAAAAAATTGCATTTATTAGAAAAATTAATCGACATATAATCAGGATCTGGTAAATTGTTATTTTTCTATCAGCGGATGTTCTTTGTAATACATGCGGGTGAAATGCAGAAATGTCAGCATATCGCCGCTGATGTATTTGCTTTTTTTCCATACCATGCCGATTTTTATGCGGACAGGTGGATTGAGAGGGATGCCGGTAATATTGGAAGAGGAAAATTTATCGGTCATGCTGGAATAGAGAAAACAGCCATATTTTCCGGTTTTTACAAACTGCAAAGTAGTGTAGATCTGGCTACTTCGCATCACGATATTGGGCTTGTAGCCGTCCATTTCAAAACGCATTTTCAGGATCTGATTCTGGACGGAGTCAGCATTGAAAAAGATCAGCTGCTCTTTCGCCATATCTTTTGTTGTGACTGATTTTTTTTCTGCCAGCCTGTGGTCGTTGCTCACACAGAAAACCACCTGGTCGTTGGCCAGGACAGTGTTGTGAAATTTATCTATATTATACTGTTCCATATTGACCAAAGCTACATCCAGGGTGTCATCCTGTACCAGATTGCAGGCACGGACAGATCCGTATTCTTCCAGTACTACGGCAATTTCCGGGTGCTTTTCGTGAAACGCCGTAAGCAGCTCCGGAAAAAATACGGTACTCAGCATGGGAGGGATCCCGATGCGAAGAGGGGGCTTTATCCTGGACATGCTGGAGTAATCGGCCTGAAGCTCATTACAATATTGAAGGATATAGGTAGCTTTTTTGTAGAAGGACTCTCCCTCCTGGGTCAGACTCAGCTGATTTCCTTTTCTGGAAAAAAGGCTGATCCCGAATTCAATCTCCAGATCGCGGATAGCCATGGAAATGGTGGGCTGGGTCACATATAATTCTTCGGCTGCCTTTGTGATGCTGTGGCAGCGGCTGGCTGTGCAGAAATAGCGTAGTTGATTCAGTGTCATGATAAACCTTCTCTCGATGAATTGTCAGATTAAATTTTTTAGTAAAGTTTTTCATTTCTGTCCGGAAAAGATGTGACAGAGTATTTTGGTGTCTACATAAAAATAGCATAGAAATATAATTTTTGCCAGATTCATTTGCTGATACGCTGATTTTATGTTAGTAATGTACAAAAATTATCATTAAAAACTGATACTATAAATATTTTTTATGCGGATATATGTTTCATTAATTTGTTTTTTTATATGTACACCGGTTATAATGGAACCATCAAAAGAAACGTGTACGGCCTATACTTTTCAGGAAAAAACCAAATGGAAGGAGAGTACAGAAATGTCTCAGACAACTATCACATTGCTGTTTCTTGTGTTCACCATTATCAGTTTCATCCTTGAAAAAATTCCTCTTGGTCTGACGGCTTCGATCTGTGCGATCGGCCTGACCCTTACAGGAGTTGTGGATGCAACAACAACATTTTCACAGTATGTAAACAGTAACGTAATCCTTTGCGTTGGCATGTTTGTAGTAGGCCAGGCATTGTTCGAAACAGGAATGGCAAATAAGATCGGAGGACTGGTCACGAAATTTGCCAGAACAGAAAAAACACTGATCATTGCGATCATGGTGATCGTAGGTGTAATGTCCGGATTCTTATCCAATACAGGTACTGCAGCAGTGCTGATCCCGGTAGTCTGTGGAATCGCCGATGAGTCCGGCTATTCCAGAAGCCGTCTTCTGATGCCGCTGGTATTTGCCGCAGCACTTGGCGGAAACCTTTCTATTATCGGTGCACCCGGAAACCTGATGGGTGTGAATGCACTTCAGGAGATGGGGCTTTCCACAAGCTTCTTTATGTATGCGCCGGTTGGAGTTCCGATGCTTCTGATCGGAATCCTTTACTTTGTCCTTATCGGATATAAATTCCTTCCGGATGGAAAGAATGCATCCGGTGCAGCTCTTGAAGATCAGCAGGATTTCAGCCATGTACCGAAGTGGAAACAGACTGTTTCCCTGGTAGTACTGATCCTTGTGATCCTTGCAATGATCTTTGAGAAAGAGATCGGCATCAGCATTGAGGTTTCCGCATGTATCGGAGCGATCCTCCTGGTTCTGACAGGAGTTATTTCCGAGAAAGACGCACTGAATTCCATTGACCTGAAGGTTGTATTTCTTTTCGGCGGTTCTCTGACACTTGCAAAAGCATTGGATACAACCGGAGCCGGAGAACTGATCGCAGATAAGATCGTAGGACTTCTTGGAGCAGATCCGAGTCCGATCCTTCTTCTTCTGGTGATTTTTATTGTAACCTGTGTGCTGACAAATTTCATGTCAAATACAGCAACCACAGCACTGATGATTCCAATTGCGGTATCTCTTGCAAACAACCTCGGAGCAGATCCGAGAGCCGTTGTTATCGCAACTGTTATCGCAGGTTCCTGTGCATATGCAACACC
>NZ_JBDGAB010000050.1:0-27938 GCF_040910705.1 Blautia sp. RTP21359st1_E11_RTP21359_211015 | reverse complement strand
ATGGACCCACCCTGAATCTACGGGGCCCAGGCTCCGCACATCAGATGCTCGGTAATTTAATTGCCGAGTAGTTCACTAGAACAAGACTTTGGCACTATCACATCCGGCTTACCTTTAATCTTTAATCTCTAGGTATTACATTCATGGCAATATTGGAGATTACCGCTCCTCATACATGCCTTAATCAGTGCTGCATTCACAAATGGCGTATATACATTCGCTACATTTGCAAATGCACAAGACTCAATATATTTCAATGTTGATGGAATATGGATGTCATACATTCCAGATGGCTCAACTAAAGCCTGCATTCCGTCCGCAACACCTGTCGTATTGAACGCCTGTCTTCCAACGCGAGATAATCCTTCCGGTAAATATATCTCTGTTAGCATCGTATCGCAGAAAGCGCCTGAACCTATATTCTTAACGAACTCACCGAACGGAAATTTCTTCAGCTGGTTACAATATGCGAATGCATAGTCACCAATTTTTTTTATATTCTTGCAGCCTTCAACATACTCTAATGTATAGCTGCGTGGGAATGCAAATCCATCAATTCGTTTAACAGAATCAGGAATAATCACTTTGGAAAAATTGCAGTTTCCGCATGAGCCCTCAGTGATTGTGGCTGTTCCGTCAGGAATCTCAAGAACACCGTCTATCCCACGCGGGCAGAAATAAAGCCTGCGTTTGTTTTTGGAATACAACAGCCCATTAATAGCGCAAAATCTTTCATCTTCCGTGATGATTTCAATCTCCTTTAGTTCATCAAGAACAGAATTTCTTAAGCAGCGCTTAATTTCATCAATTGTCAGGCTGCATTTTGAGTTTTTAACAACCAGTTTATGGATTCCCCCTCCGCTATGGCTGGAATCCAAAGATGACATTGTCACAATGCTGCCAAGATATTTTTTTAAGTCCATGAATGCATCAACCGTCAGTACATCACCATTTCTAATCGCATTACACTGCATATTATTTTTTCCTTTCTTTTTTAAAATTTCTTTTTAAATTTCGTAGTTAATATGCGGGATTTCTTCGGAAGAGAAAAAGCAGCCTCAGGCTGCTTTTTGTTTTTACAGACAAAAGTTTGATTCTTGAGGTTTAATCGCACCTAACAGGTATCCCTTAAGTACAGTTAGGTCATCTCTTTCCTTTTTGTTTGCTTCCAGTTCTGCAAACATTTTCTTTAATGCAATATTGGTGAAGACTCCGGCATGTATATACTTTGCAAACTCTTCTACTTCACCAGAATATATGCCAGCAATTTCCGATGCATGCCGTGTAAGAAATGCTTTGGTCTGTCCGTCTGTATACAACCTGCAGTGCTCTAATGCAGCAGCCAAAGTAGTATTTCCCTGACCATATTTATACAGATGAGGAATTTTTCTTCCATCCGTATTTAAGAATTCGTTGATTTCCTGTGCCGCCAGTTCCGGGGATTCTATATTTTTTGGAAGTATAAGTTCTGGCTTGTCTTTGACTTTTAATCTCCAAAACCTTGCCACGTGATACCTTTGCATGTTTCCACTTTGCACACACGCCATAAGCAATTTACGATTGACGTTTTCAGCATATACTACTGACGCATTTGCAAAAGCGCAGCATCCAATCTTTTTTAGAGATTTTGGAATATGTACTTCATACATGCCTTCAGGTTCTACCCCCACCATATAGCTATCTTCGGTAATATGAACCGTATGGAATGCTCCGCCTCCGACTGACTTTAAGCCTTCAGGCAAATCAACATTCTTCAATCCGGTGTTTGTAAACGCCGCATTTCCGATAAGTTTAATGTTCTTTCCAAGACTAAGTTCTGTCAGTTTCACGCAATTGAAGAAAGCGTACTGGCCAAAACTTACAATCCCTTTTCCTCCAATTACTTTTTCTAACACATGATTGTCACCACAGGCAAACTCCTGAATACGTTTCACAGAATCAGGGATGATAAGTTCTGAAATATTGGTAGCACTAAATGCATTTTTGCATATAACCTCTGTCCCTTCTTGTACTCTCACGGACCCTTCTCGTTCACGAGGACAAAAGTAAAGTGATTTGCCGTTTCTAGAATATAATATGCCGTTAATTGTACAAAACCTGCCATCAGGGTTCTGAATCTCAAGCCACTCTAATCTGTGCAGTGCTGTTAACACGTCGCAGACATGCCTAATTGATGATTTACAGTCAGCATATTTAACGGTCAGCTTTCGTATGCTATCGTGTATATCTGCATTCATATTGAGCAAATCGTCAAACGTGTTAACCGTAAGTTCCATTGTTTTGTTGTCCATTATTTTTAGCTCCTTTCTTTGTAGATACTTTTTGTATTTACAAAGACAATATGCTGTATTTTTGTAAGAAAAAAAAGAACAGCCAAAGGCTGTCCTATAATTTGAACGTGCTGGATTTTTTGTCTATCTCGTCAAGTATATATGACCGTAATACTGTCACATCATTATATTTCTCTTCGTCAAGCTTCTTCAGTATTTTTCTCAGCGCCGTATCAGTAAAGACTCCGTCTTTGATAAAGCCAATTATTACCTGATTCCAGTCTGATTCATTCAATAATGCATCAGATAAGAACAGAGTTGCGTTTCTGGTAATATACGCCTTTGTCTTTGTGTCTGGATACATCTTCCGCTGTTCTATCGCCGCAGACCGGGCGATTGCATCTTCACTATAAGAATACATTGCTGGGGGTGTTCTATTGTCATTTGATTCAGCCAAACGACATATAGCTTTTGCCGCTGACGATATTTCGGTTAACATCTTCGGCATGATGATTACTGGCAGCCCTTCAATCTCAAGCTTCCAGATATTACAGCAATGACAGATACAGAGATTGCCGCCTCTTAATCCAATCTTGGCAATACCTGACCAGTACATATTTTCCATAACATTTTTTGGCATATAAATGTATGAGGCATTTGGGAAAGCGGCAGCGCCTATATTCTGCACTGTTGGCGGTATGTGTATTTCATACATATCTGACTGGCCAGCACAGGATGCAAAGCCTTTTGAGGTGCCAACTGTGTCGAACGCGCTGGGGCCGATTGTCCTTAATCCTTCAGGTAGTTTGATTTCATTCAGAGAGGTGTTACAGAATGCGTCGCCTCCGATGTCTTTTAGCTTTGTAGGGAAAACGAAACGGTTCAAAGCCCTGCAGTCAAAAAAGGCATAACCTCTGATTTCTTCCACATTTTTTCCACCTTCTATTTCTTTCAGATTCCAAGACTGAGAAAACGAATATTTATCAATGATTTTTATGGAATCAGAAAGAATAACTTTATCAAATTTGCAGTTTCGGCATGCTTCCATAGATATCGTCTTTGTACCGTCTGGAATAATAAGCGTTCCTTCTTTACCTTTCGGGCAAAGATAAAGATTCTCTCCACTGCCTGAATATAACAGGCCATCTATAGTGCAGAACCTGCTGTCAGGAGAGATAATCTCAAAATTCTCAACTGTCTGTAATGCAGCATTGCGAAGTAGTTCCTTCACATAGTTAACAGTCCAATCAGTTTGTGAGTCTTTGATTATAAGTTCCTTGATTGGTTTGTCAACAGTAATCTGAAAGTGTTTATAGCGTACTATGAAAAAACGTTTCAGGTCTTTGAATGTGTTTACGGTCAGCGTTCTGCCGTCTTTAGATATTTCAACACTTTTGTTCATTTTTTTGCTCCCTTCTTTTTGTGTTGCTTGTGTTGCAAATTTAATATGCCGGAAGCAGAAAGAAAAAGAAACAGGGCTGACGCCCTGCTTCTTAGATACGAAATGTATCTTGTGGATAGTTGCTTATGGAGTTAAGGATATATGTTTTCAGTACAGTCAGATTTTGAGTGTCTTCAACTTTCTCAACTTCTTTAAGCAGGCGTTTCAATGCAGTATCCGTAAATACCTTATCATTGATAAGGCCGACCATAAGTTCTTCTCCGTTTTTAACTAACGGATTACAGATGATGTTCTGGAATATTATTGAAATATTTCTTGTAATAAACCGTTTAAGATTCGTATTCGGGTATTTTCTGCATTGCTCTAATGCGGCAGTCAAGCCAGTTGCGCTCTGACTGTATCTGTATATTTCCGGAGGCATAGTATCTTCTGAAAGCATGAATTTATTGATTTCATCTGATACCGCATCAAGCTTTGAGCGGTCTATGCCTTTCGGCATGATGATATCAGGCTTGCCATCAATTTTAAGCCTCCACATATTGCACGGATAGCAATGCTGAAGATTACCGCTTCTGAGGCATGCATTTATCAGCTTTCGGTTTACAAATGAGGTATGAACATTAGCCGCATTTGAAAACGCTCCTGGTTCAACATACTCTATTGATGCTGGAATGTTAATGTTATACATGTCATCAGGACCAACATCAGCGTTTTTGCCATTATGCAGGGCCGCAGTGTTAAAAGCATTTCTTCCTACGCGCCAAATGCTGTCTGGAAGGTCTATTTCTGGCAATGTGGTGTTCATGAAAGCGCTGTCTCCAACTTCCTCTATTGCGTTTCCAAGTTCAAAATGTTTTAGCCTTTGACAATTTAGAAATGCGCAATTGTAGATTTTTCTTATTCCTTTTCCGCCTTCCACTCTTTCCAGATTTGTATTGCGATAGCATGCAAACGCACCGATTGATTCAACTGCATCCGGCAACACCAGCACTGAAAAGCTGCAGGCTAAGCATGCTATATCAGAAATGTTTTTTGTTTCATCTGGAATTACGAGCACACCTTTTCTTCCTCGTGGGCAGAACAGCAGATGTTCTTTGTCTCCTGAATATAGCAGGCCGTCAACGGTACAGAAATATTTATCAGGCTTGCTTATACTGATTGTTTCTAATCTCCTCAGAGGCTGTTTGTCTAGTAACTGCTTTATTTCGTGAGACTTCATATTGCATTTTGCTTCATTAACAACCAATTTTGTCACAGAATCAGGAAAGTCTCTTTGCGAAGATTCCAATGCGTGAATATATTTTTTCAACGCAGTAAACGTTTCTACTGTCAAAGTATCTTCAATCACTTCAGCCCAGTTTTCGTCAGTTATGTTCAAAATCATATCATCTCTTCCTTTCTTTATTGTTTTTTCATATACAATATGCCATTTTTTGACAAAAGAAAAAGCCTCCAAAAAAAGAGGCTTAAAAAACAGTCTTATGCGAACGTCGCGCACTGGAAAAATCCGATATGAGACTCCCAATCGAAATCATCCGGCACGTATGCCGCAAGTTTTTCCTTGAACTCCTTGACGATTTCTTCAGTGGATTTATATCCTTCATCTCCAAGCAAATCCTGTGGGCGCGTGGACTTATCTGTGTAGATAATGTAAGAACCATCTTTCACATCCACAAACTTACCACAGGCTGGTTCTTTGAACGGATAGAGCACTCCGCCAGAGTATTCTTCTTCGCAGTATTCTACGCAATTGAATAACTCTTTCTTATGCTCGGCAGCATTCCTTTCGTTTACACATGACTCCAGGGAATGGAAATCTTCAAGCAGACTCTGTCTGTATGCAGAACGCAGGAAGTAAAAAGAGTCGCTTCCATATTCTGAAATCGTACAATCGATAAAGTCAACATCTCTATCGGTTGCACCATCCTTCCTGTATGTTTCCAAAAGATACCTCGTGAAAAAATCCTTTACTTCTTCTTTTGAGAAAACTAATACCGTTCCGCTTGTTGCACTCCAATATCCTGACATCTTATCGTCTCCTTTCTTACTCTTCGCCATTATTCGGTGTTATTGTAATTTCTCCTTCAGCATCAAGTACTTCCGAATCACAGATATACTCTGCATTTTTCGGGAAAGGCATATTCTTCCAGTTCTTTTCCAGGTAAGCGACAGCCTCCTCACGGGTTGTAATATCGTCCGGAATATCAGCTGTTACCCGGCCGCAAACCTGGTAAATCACGTTGTAAGTTACTTTCGACATATTTTTGTCTCCTTTCTTGTTGTCTCGTTTTTTTTATACGCTCTTAATATGCTGAAATTTTTACACCGCAAAAAACAAATCAATTGTCATTTGCCGACAAAAATGATATAATTACAGTATACAAATCCACCAACTGAACACCGCCCGGTCCTGCCAATCGTTAAGAGAGATATTCCACCGGGTTTTCGGCATTACCAAAAAGTACCGGCCAACCATGCATCCGAAATGTGCGGCGGCTCTGGCAGACAAAGACGGGAAAAAATTGCTAATGTTTAAAGGAAGAACGGAGGTTACCACGCACAAGTGGGAGGATTTACGAAAAAAAAGAGGCCGCAGAAATGCGGTCTCTAATTTTTTTAAGTCAATTACTTAACATCATTCACATCAAACACAATCCCCCTGCAATATACCTCACCGGCATCCATCACATAAAAGGTCTCATGTGGGATTTTTGTCTCATAAGCCCATGGAATCACAACGCCATTTTCATCCTCAGCCTCACACCATAAGGCATTAATAACGTTTTGGGTCTTATCTTCTTCTACTCCGTTTTTGGAAAAATAGACTTTTCCGCCATCGAAACAGTCGCCTTCGCTATAGATAGCGCCATCAAATTCCATCAGGTCATCGGAAGCCCCCGTCACAATCACAAATCCGTTTTCTTTCGCGATTCCAATATCCTCTTTTGAGAAAATCGGATATCCATTGTACTCTGTTCCGTTCAGTCTTTCAGCAAATTCTTTTAAAGTCATATTTTTGACCTCCTGTTTTTGTTTTTTGTACATTTCCAATATGCAGAAATTTTTTAAATTCTTTTGTTATCTTTAGGTGCTTTTACATCTATTTTTTCGAATTTTTTTTTAGAGCTGACCACAGCATCACGACCGGCGGAAGAATTTCTTTTTCATCGTCGGTCAGGCTTTTGGGCAGGTTCTCCAAGAAGGAATCGCACTCCTCAAAAATCGCCTGTAGTCTGTCGTTAAGCGAGTCTACTCTCGCTTCTGTCCGTCGTTCTCCATAAACGAAAATTTTCTCGTCGTCGTTAAGTTCAAGGTCTTTAGCGTCAGGCTGGACAAGGCATCCAAACTTCCATACTTGAATTTCTCCCGGCTTGATAGTCTGCTCCATTTCGTTTTTGGCGATAATGGTGCATTCCTTATCGGATGCGTTTTTGATGTAAAGATAATCTGAGTTATAGATTGCGAAATAATCTTTACTAAAATCAATATTATCTGAAATGCTCTTCGGTGCCATGTCTATGTTATGCATGCTTGCACATCCGAAGCGCATGTCTGCATATCCAAAGCATTCCCCATCAAATTTAAGTATTGCTGCCGCTAAATCGTCATAAGTTTCAACGGATTCCAGCATGTGATAAACGAATTTTCCGTTGCATGACGGGTACATATCACCGTTAAACTGTATTGACATCCAATTTGCTGTATTCGTTATTAATACAAAATTTCCCCGTGTCATAATTTTTACCTCCCGTTTTTTTGTTTTGTTACATTTAATATGCTGAATTTTTATCGGGGAGGAAATTTTTTGCGAAAAAAATCCGGAGAGCAAAATCCTCTCCGGTCTGTAAATGTATCAGTTTTAGTTCTTACTTCTTGTTTTCCGCTGTGTTATCTTTCGTTATCGTCATCTTTCCGTTTTTGTCAAACTTAACTTCTGCAAATCCTAACATGTCAACATAAAAATATCTGTCACCATTCGGAAGATGCATCACAATGATATCAGAAATGTCCATTGAACGGCCTTTTCTGTCCAAAATTACACCATTATGCTCTATATAAAGCCTTTCGCACACTCTCTTTGCCTCAAACGTATCGCTGAATTCAAAAATTCCACGATAAACTTTGCCGTAATCAGAAAGCTTCGGCGAATGTCTTTTCATCGCTGATTCAAACGTGCAAAACACATAATCAGCCTCAGTCTGCAGTAAATCATAAAAGCAGAAATGTTCTTTCTCATCTTCCGGCTTAACAATCTTCCAAACCCTGCTGACCCCATTCCATACATGCATAAACAAAACATCAGGTTTTGAAAACATTTTCGTGTATTTCTCAACATCCTCATCAGAAATATCACAGAACTCATCTCCGGACCATCCACAGATAAAGAAATCACCGCGGATTACATCATGACTGTTACCAATTTTCAGAATTCGATTCGGCGTCAGGTTAGCCAGTTTTCCGACATCATTACAAACCAGCATTGCAGTTTCTGATAATGTGATGGTCTCAATATGTCCAAGCACATATCTCTGCATATCCTTCAGATTGTTTTCAATTTCCTTAACAACAGGCTCTTCGTATTTATCAATTGCTAAAATTCTCATAATTTTGTCCTTTCCCGCCATCCGGCGTAAAAACTTTTTTTGTTTTTTGTTTGCAGCCTTAGAACCAGGTGAAACCATCACCGGAATCAATGCCGTCTTTAACGATAGCTTTAAAATCAGCAAATTTCGCGCAGTCTTTTCTGCCGGCATAGCCGTATAAAATATCGTCGTCGTAGTCTTTGATGACTTTGTAGATAGACCGGCAGTGTGGAACATCCATAATGCCGTCACAATCGCTCTCATACAAAAAATCAAGGATGTTAGACATTTTGCCTTTGTATTTTTTGTCCAGTTCTGCGATTTTTGCGTTATATGATTTGTAAAACGCTTTTCTTTTATCATCATCATACAGCCGCATTCCGTCCATGGATTTTTTGTAGTGCTCAAAGATATCAGGCGCTGCCAGTTCTGCGACTTTAGTGCGGAGGCATATGAAGCCTCCACCTCCAAGGTTAATAGAATGATTTTTGCTCTCAATGGTTACCATCACGCAATCTCCTTTCTTTCCGCTGTCAGCAAATTCTCGTCCAATTCTTTCAGTTCAGCCAGCATCTCATCATGGCTTTTTACTTCCTGCTCGGTAGTAACATGTCTGCCAAAGCAATCTTTCCCACGGCATAACTGGCAAGAACAATGGATTTTATTTTTACTGTACTGGTGCAGATTGTCATACATCGGCAGACCATCAAATGACCTCGCAAGGTCAATTTTTGCTTTTCTTTTTGCTTTTTTGTAGTCGATTTTTCTTCGGTCTCCTTTTCTGCTTTCTTTTGGAGTGCTGAAAAGAGATTCAGTCTCAGCGTCGGTAAGGTCGTCTGAGTAGATGTCTAAAACTTTATTATTCATTTTTTTTCCTCCTGTCTTTGTTGGTTTTTGTCGTTTTTAATATGCTGAATTTCTTATTGGAAGAAAAAAAGCAAAAAAAAGAGCATGACTGAATGTCATGCTCTTTTACCGTGAACTTAATGGTCTTCGTATTCAATTTCATCATTGTCTATAGACATATCAAAATAATCATTATTTTGTATTTTTTCGGCAGGCGTACCGTGCTGAACAAAATCGCTCCATCCTTCATCTTTTGATGGATTGCTATCTACCAGTCTATTATTCATAGCTGACAACAGGTTCGGAGAGATACTGCTGATTGAATCATTCGGATTTATCCAGGTCACATGAAGTGAAGTATCTTTTACGCCATATTCATTCGCAATCCCCAAATATTTTTCTCTTATTGGCTTGTCAAGATTGGTTGCTTCATACACGACAGAAGCACCACTTTTTAAAGCTGTTTTAACTCTTGCATCAACTATTGCAAAAACGAGGCTTTCACTATAATTATCTGGATAATTGTCTTTGAGCTCCTGGCGAATTTTATTCGGAGAAATCAATACTGCACTACTCTTGTAATCTGCATTTATTACAATGTCATTTGTGATTTTAGAAGGGTCAAAAATAAGGCCGATATTCTTTATCGCTTTTGAGACCGGATACAAGTTCACATCATCCATTTTTTTATTTTGCAAATCAGCATAAAGAGATTTGGCTAATTGAGATTTTCCTGAACCCGGAATTCCGCAAAGCATAATAAACTTTGGAGATTCCATTTTGACTTCTGGCTCTTTTACGATTGTGTCGTATTTGCTATTTTTTTCAGCTTGTTTTTCTTTATATAACGAAATAATCTTTCCCCTTTGGAATTCTGATAACATCTTGGCTTTAGTGTCGTAATTTTTACTGATTATATCAGCCTTTTCTTCTGGAATTCCTGCGTTCGCATACAGTTCTTTAACCTCGTCTGCGGAAGGTATGCTGTTTAAATCTACGACATTTTTATTTTTTACTTTTCCAAGTAATTTTTCTTCTCTTTTGTAAAAACTCGTAATTGGAATGTCTAAAATTCCAGCTCGAGTATATGGTGTTTTTCTTCCATCAGAATAGAACATACTGTTTCCGGAGTCGAATATTGGAGCCGGTCCAATTAGATTCATAGTATTTGGGTCTCGTAAGACGCCAAAATTTAATAAATGTTCGTCTGTATTTGTTATCAAAAAATCGGTCATTGTCTGATAGTCCATAAATTCTTGAATTTGCTCGTAATCAATGCCGTTCTCAACACAGATATTAATGTACTCGTCATATAACGCCTGACTGTTTTGAATTTTCCTACTTTCTACTATTTCATATGCCGACAACAATTCTATATTTTCCGAAGTAAATGCCGGGCACTTGCATTGTACACCTCTATCTTCAGTTATCTCAGCAGTGTACTTAACAAAATCAACATCTGAAGGTTGTCTGTCATGAATTATTGCAGCAAAAACTTCATTAATTGATTGCTGTCCGTAATATTTATAGCTTTCTTTGACCAATATTGGAGTTTTATGCATTAAATCCCAATATTTTTCCATCTGGCCGCCAAGAGACGCATTTGGGTCATATGACGTTGCGTTATGATATGGGATTTTTCCATGGCTATATGCAGCTAAATTCGCAAATTTAACGTTATCAAATGATAAATCAATGCCGCTTGGTTTAATCCAGTATGTATCAGTCATACTTAATCCAAGATTTTTTGCCAGATAAACCTCTGTATTTAAGCAATTTGCGTTATTTATCACCTGTTGCATCGTTGCCCTTGACGCAGGAACAGCTCTCATCTCCCACCATTTTTGAATTTTCTTTATGTCACAGTTGCCCAGGTATGGAGACAGACCGTTTCTATCATCATGATATTCGGTGATTCTTCCTATGTTTTCGTCAAACAGTATTGTTCCACATTTATCATTTTTGTGCATTAAGGTGTACTTTATCATTATTATTCACCTCCAATATATTTTAGTAATATGTAAATAGTATACCAAAAATTTAGTAAATTACAATTTATTTTAAGATATTACTAATATGCGGAATTTTTGGGAAAGAAGAAAAACTGGTTTCCAAATGCATGTTGAAATATGTTTTTATATGTGATACAATGTGTCTATAAATAAGATGCTTAATTATAGACGTTTAAAAATACTAAAAAAGGAGGGAAATATATGAAAAAAGAAGAATCTAATATCGGTCAATTATCATTGTTTGATGTGATAGACGGAGGGAAACACGGCGAGGCAGAAAATGTAAATCTCATCAAAATAAAACATAAAATAATGGTTGATGCCGCTGAATTTGAATCAATTGATGAAATATTTTCAGGTTATAGTAAATTGCAGGTTATTACATTTTCATATAACTGGGATTTTATAAATAAATTGCTGAAATACTTTGAATATGTAGAAATTATTCTTGGCGCAACATGTATTGTAGATAAAGACTCAAAAATGCCATACATTTTTGCAAATGCAACTCAGATACAAAAAGCGGCTTGTAAATATAAGCGTGTATCAGATATGCTTCAAAGTGGAAAATTAATTATTAAGGTTTCAACTACTATTGTTGACCATCGTAAACTATATATTTTAACATCTGATAATGGTGATTCAAAAGTTGTTGATACTACAGCAAACATGTCACGTAATGCCTGGGACGGAAGCCATATGGAAAACTATAATTATGATGACAGTGAATTAGGATACGAAGATGCGATTGCAGAATTTGATGCAGCTTGGTCTATGGCTGAGGAGATTCCTTATTCGTGTATAACGACAAAAACCATTACATCTGAAGAAGATATGATTGAGAATAATCCCATTATTACAAAAATTAAGAAAATGGATACGGCAATTGTATTACGTGAAGATACGTCCAAAGAAAATTTAGATTATGTTAAATTATTATTACTTTTTCGTTGACTTTTTCTTCCATTTCTTCTCCTCTTTGTGTTTGCGGGCAGCATGCGACACCAACAGACAGTGGATGAATAGCTGAGGCGTTGAGCTTATTTTTTTTGTTTCTTTTTGTAGTATGTTTGTATTTTTGGTTAACCTGAAATTTTCGCGAATGTTTTTTTAAATTCTGTATCCTACACGACACTTTTTGGCTCTGTTTGGTGAACACATTTCGTTTTCTACTCAGTCTTTCATACGCCAACATCCTCTTATCCGGCTTATCCGGCCGCGCTGCTGCCTCGTGTTTTTCCCACGCAAAAAAAGCCAGCGTTTTCGCGCCAGCCTTTAGCAAGAAAAATCAAATCGCAAACTTATTTTCTGAAATCCCCTTTTTGTTCAATTGCCCCAACACATACGACTGTGCCGCTGTCATGTCTTGCTCTTTCACCTTCGGCAGAATAACCTTCAATGTTGGTTTGGAAACGACTCCGGTCTCTAACAGCTTCACCAGTTTCTCTTCTTCGCCTTCAGCAATCAGCCTTAACGCAATTTTTTTAGAATTCTTTTTTATATAATCTTTTGCGTCTCCGCCTCCGGAAAAGAGATACTCTTCCAAAGCGCCATCTTCTTTGCCTTTTGCAGTGGATGCATACTGCCAGAATTCAGTGTGCTTGATACTTTCATTCTTAAAGAACTCATCTATAGCCAATAGATATTTACTGTAAGTAGTACTATTCGTATACAATGGTAAAATCGCGTGTTTGTCGCCACAGTGTAGTATTGCTATTGTGTCGGTATTGCTTCCGGGTCTGTATGATTCGATGATACCGATTTTTACGTTAGGTAAGTAAGAGCCCATAGTAATATTTTTCATGCTATGAGAAATTGCATTTTTGGGAAAATCCTGCACGGTTTTAGGAATCTTAATAGATTCAATACACGTACCAACGAAAGCGTTGTCGTGCACGCGCTCCAGGCCTTCATTCAGATTGATGACCTCAAGACCCGACAGCCAAAATGCTTCGCGCCTAATCTCTTTAATCTGCGGAGGCAGTGTGATTGTCTTTAATTCCGTACATCTCTCGAAACAAGAATCCGGAATAATGGTCACCCCTTCCCCAAGGTCAATCCTGTGAAGCTGTCGGCATAGCTCAAAAGCATTCATTCCGATTTTTTCAAGAGAATCCGGAAGCCTTACTGTTTTAAGTTTCTGCCCTCCTGAAAAAGCAAACGGGATTATTTCTTCCACTCCATCAAGGATTACCAGGTTTTCCATATCAGCATCGCAGGTGACGGCTTTTTTCCTATTTTGTGTATATACGACACCGTCAATAGTAACATAATCGGGGCTCCGTACTTCAAAAGTGTGAACATAATAATCGTAAGTTTTAAGCTTCGCCATATCAATCAGGTCTGCCGGGTCAACAAAACAATCAACGTCCAGAACGAGATTCTGCGGAAATCCGGTATGATAATTTACCCATTTGAGCGAATCCAGACGGTGGATTACCATTTTCTTTACTTTTGTCAGTTTGATGCTTTCTATAAACTTCAGGCTTCTTCCATCACTGTCAGGAAGGATGATTTCGTCCTGGTTGTAATCAATATCGATGACGATAGTGTCAACCAGTTTAAGTCCATTCACGAATGGCTGCTTTATCAGTGCAGAGCCGTCAAATGCGCCTTCTTCCACGTTCTTCCAGCATTTAATATTATGCGTTCCTCTGACGTTAGTACATCTGCATCCATGGAATGCGTTTTTTGCAATCCTGTCTACCTGATTAATCGTAATAAAATCATTTTCATCCTTGCAGAATGTGTTAAGCAGTATCATACTACTTGGGTTACAGACTTTTTTAATAAGACACTCATGTGATATGAAATAATTGCTGTGTGATTCCACTTTTTTCACATTTGGAAAGAGCTCGTTTTTAATTTCAATACTATAAACGCCATCAGCAATCACGAGCCTTTCAACATCAGGAAAGCACTTATCGCTGTCCGGCATCTCTAAGTTGGCAAATATTTCCACCATTTTTACACCGGGCTCCACATCAAGGTCAATATCACACTTATTTTCTCTATTGTGATACCTTGTCACACCTACGTCCAAATCCTGATATTTTACGATTCCTGATTCCAATACTTCAGTTAAACATCCTGTTTTTTCCATTTCTCTTAATTCCTTTCTTTTTGTTTTTATACACACAATATGCCGAATTTTCTACGGTAAAAAAAAGAACAGGCGTTTCACCTGTTCTTAAATGGCATACGAAATTTTCTCCTCCTGAACTCCATTGAGATTTAACTGATTCAGCATATATGCTTTTAGTGTAAACATTTCTGCATTTTCTGCTTTTGGAATCATCTTTTGCAGTATATCATTTGACACCAGGCCGGTTTCAACAATCTTAGCGGCAAATTTTTCGCTGCCTTCCTGTATCATGTTTGACAGGATGGAGTATGAATATTTTTTTATATGTTCTCTTGCAGACTCTGAACCAAAATCCAGACACTCCAGCAGGGCTACTTTTCCCTGACATGAAATTGAGAAAGCATATTTACACATCGATACAGTCTTTATCCTTGGATTCTTGAAGAAATATTTCATCTCATCTATTGCGTAAGATGACATCGAAGGTTGAATGATTCTCGGAAAATATAGATGCTTTCCATTGCAATAAACCTTTATGATTTTATTGCCAGCGTCAAATGGACTAGGCCCCATTATACATGCTGTTCCAAAGTCAGAAGGAAATGTTTCCATTGCGAGTTCCTTCAGATTAGAACCAAAACAGTTATATTCCAGCTTTTTAATAGACGCAGGAAGGTGGACTGATTCAATGTTTGTTCCGAAAAGAGCCTTACGCCCAAGACGCAGCAGGCCTTCATGAAGTTCTATACTCTCCAAACCACTGTTTAAAAAGGCGTAATCGTTGATAGTTTTAATGCCTGCGGGAATATCTATGTGCTTTAAGCTGCAGCATTCAGCGAATGCACTGTCTTCAATTGTGTCAACATTGTTTCCAAGTTTGACAGACTTAAGATTTTCACACTGACAAAACGCTTTTGCCCGAATTCTGTCAATTGAGTCAGGAAGTACTACTGACTTCATCTTACAGTTGCGAAAAACAGAATGGCCAAGTTTTTCAACTCCTTCCGGAATTACGACATGCTCCAGTCCAAGAGAACCGGCAACAACAATTTTTCCGTTTTTTGTATATACAATGCCATCAATTGTTTTATAATCACAGCTTGAAATTGAAAAATATTTGAGATACGATACCGCTGAAGAAGATATATGTGCAAGTTCCCTTATTTCCACGCCACTCAGCGAATCATTGGTGTCCAGAACAAGCATTTCAGGAAAATTAGTGTCATAGTTAACCTGTCTTGCCGTTTCATATCTATGGACCACGAGTTTCTTAACCATAGTTAAATCAGTATTCGCTATAAATATTGCCTTTTCGTAATCGTAATCAGGAATGATGATTTCTTCAGAGGTTTTGTCAATATCAATCACGATATTTCCTGCCATCTTAACGCCATTAACAAACGGCTGTTTTGCAAAAGCAGACCCCGCAAATGCATCAGGTTCTATATCATCACCGCAGTATACATCAATCGCGCCAGTCAAATTAGTACTTTCACATCCGGAAAATGCTCCATTTTTGATTGCAGTAATATCATCAATTTTTATCACTTCCCCTTCTTTCTTACAGAAAGTGTTAAGCAGAGTACAAAAAATATTTCCTTCATCCAGAACAAGGCAGTTGCCGGTCTTGAACCTGTCTCTTTCAGACTGGACCCATTTCACATTTGGAAACAGACTGTTCGGAATCCGAATTTCAAACACATTACTCTTAATGACCAGACTTTCCACATTCGGAAAGCTCTTTTTGCTATCTGGCATCACCAGGTCACACCAAATCTCTACTTCCTTGACATCATCATCAATATCAATATCAATCGCATCGCCGTTTCCTGTGTCTTCAGCCAAATCCTGATAGAAAACAACTCCTTTTTGCTCCTGATAGAAAACAACTCCTTTTTGCTTTTCTTTTGGATATAGTTTTTTGTTTTTCATTTTTTTCTTTTTCCTTTCTTTTTAAAGATTTTTTTAATATTTTTAAAATCTTTTTTGTTTCTTTTACATTTAATATGCAGGATTTGCCGGTAAAACGAAAAAGAGCCGCTGCAATTACTGCAGCGGCTCTTTCTAGAAACAAAGAAATGAATTGCGACGGCGAATCCGTCTTACGTATTGGAAGGTGTTGTCCTTCCTGTTGATGGTTATATCATATCATGGATATCTGACAATGCAAATTTTTGCCGAGATTTTTGCGGGCAGGAAAAACTGCGGGCAAAAAAACAGATGACAGAATATCGGCAAAAACTACTTTTCCACACAAAAAATACCGGCAAGAACTTTGCCGGTATTACAATTTCAGGACATCAGACTGAGAATTTGCTTTTTGGAATTCTTATACCCTTTCCATTATTCATCATTTCCAGAACGGCAGCGCTAAGCACTGGATTATCTCCCTTATTGACTATCTCCAGAACCTCCTTTTGGGCTTTTGGGGTCAGGATATTCAATCCAAGAAACTTAATTGCTTCTTCGGTGGATTCACTCAGCAGCATTGTGAATACCTGTTTTCCGTGTTTTTTTAGAAAGGCCTTTTGCTCTTCTCCATGAAATTCCAGATATTCCAGATATGCCGTACGTTCTCTACCTTCGATGGTGTTTGCATATTTATAGAGAGACAGATTTTCCAGGTTAGATTTGGAGCCTTCTTGCAAAAAACCTTCAATCACTGTCTGGAATTCGTAGCAATCGCTCTTCTTAACAAATCTCGGAAGAAATACTGTCTTATTTCCGCAATCATATCGGAATACCACATCGAATTCATCATCATACAGATATGATGAAGCACCTGTACGGCATGCATTAAGCGGAATATCTTTAATAAAGTGACTGCTCTTAATACACTTAATACCGGAGGCATCAGTAAACGTTCCAATATTTTCCAGTGAATCAGGAAGTCTCAACTCGTCAATTTTACAGCCGCTAAATACTCCTTCGTGGATTAGCAGCAGCCCTTCGTTCAACTCAACGTTTTTAACACCGCTGTCACCGAAAGCATATCGTTCAATTGATTTCATTTGAGGCGGTAGTTTAACATGAGTCAGACTGGTGCAGTTCTGGAATGCAAAACCTTTTATTATATCCAGTCCAGAGCCAAAATCTACATTTTGCAGCTCTCGGCATTTATAAAAAGCATTTTCATTCAAAATAGCAAGTGAATCAGGAAACTTGACGTTTTTGATGCGCGTGTTTGCAAAAGCATAAGAAATGATTTCCTCTACTCCTTCCGGGGTTACTAGGTCAGTCACGCTCAGTGAGCACGCAATCAGTCTTTTCATGTCTGCTGTATATACGACACCGTCTTTTTCCACAAATTTGCCATTTTTGTCTATAATATTGACTTTTTCAACATAATATCCATCACCTGGTTTCGCTGCATGCATCACATTGATAATGTGATTATAATGTGTCTCCTGAGTGGTAACAAATGTTACTTCCTTTGGTACACCTTTGATGCTATAAGCACATATACTATTCGGGTTATGTATTACCAGGTGCTTAACGTCTGCCAGATTAACTCCAACAGCACATACCGCCATTGAATATTCTTCATCCGGAAGTATAACTTCGTCCGCTTCCGGGTCAATCGCAACAATTATTCTTCCGGCTGTTTTCACACCATTGACAAACGGCTGTTTCTCAAAATAAGAATCTTTAAATGCCATTGGCTCGCATCTTATTAATGCTGAATAATTGTATGGAATTTTTTTGATATTACTATTTGCCAAAGCGTAATCAGCAATACTTACGATAACTGATATTTCCAGCGCTTCATCCTTGCAAAAAGCATTCAGCAGAGTCGGTCGTCCATTGCGTTTCTTGACGAGATATCTTCCTGCTAGAAAAAATATACTGTCTGAATAGACCATTTGGACATTTGGAAATAATGTATTTGGGATACAAATCTCATCAACATCAGGTCCAATCATCAGCTCTTCCACGTCAGGAAATGACTTTTTTGTATGCTGCATATACACATTACAATCAATTTCAACTCTCTTGATGCCATGCTTGACATCCATGTCAATGATACAGTCAAAACTTTTCGTAAAGATAACATCTCTTTTTTCGTCCATTATTTTGATTCCTTTCTTTTTGCTTTTTTTTATTTCGTATTTAATATGTGGAAATTACTATAAAAACGAAAAAGACCGCTGCGGTTTTTGCAGCGGGAAATGGATAGCAATAGTAACTTTGGCGTACATTCCTTGTTGTTATTTTTCCTTTTTTTTCAGATATTTCTCAACAATCTTTTCGTCTATTTTCAGGTAAATGTCGCAATATGTTGAATCGCACCAGTCATCCACTCGTTCAATGAAGGCTGGATGTTCTGCAACCTGCTGCCCGCCACAGAATACCCAGTTATTCCCACCGATTCTGGCATGAACGTACAGCACATCTTTTCTGCCAGCGTACTTATTAAAAGTATCTATGGACTTTCTGATGTGTCTTATCTGCGTCTTCGCAAGCAGTTTGATTTTCTTTCTTCTCTTGCCGTGGATTTTTCCCCATCTCACAGCGGTTGGCCTTTCGTATCCATTTTCATTTTTAGTATAGACCAGGAATCGTTTTAAGTTGTCATCCGTTCTCTTGCAGTAAGAGTGACAGTCAGAATTAACTGACCAAGGAGGGCAAGCCCTAACCAGGTCTTCAACTGCATCAACTTCTGCTGAAGCAGTCATCTCTTTAATCTCTTCTTCTGTAATCCTCTCTTCCATTGCCATTAACCTCAGACCACGAAGGCGTGGAATGTTAATTCCTGTAGAATCTAGGATTGTTGATAAGTCGTTGATTTTTGCGTATGCTCCAATATCCATTTTTTTTAGTCTCCTTTTTTTATTGTTGCTCATACATCCTGATACTTTCATTGTTGGATATGAGCCGTTATATATATTTAGTATGCTGAATTTTTTCAAAAAAAAGAAGGCCGGTGCTTTTTTGCACCAGCCCTACCAAAATTAAAGCGAAAAATTTTTCTTTGTAATACCGCTTTCGTTAATCTGAGAAAGAATGTATGATTTAATCGTCATCATATCGTTCTTTTCCGCAATTGTAAGCAGAGTTTTCAACGTGATTTTTGAAACAAAGCCTGCTTTTAAGAATGCAGCAGCATTTTCTTCATCTTTTTCTTCTAGCAGTCTTGTGATGATTCGCTTGGAGTTCTTTTTGAGATATACCTTCGCAGTTTCGCCACCGAAAGCAAGATACTCTGCAAGTGCCGCATATTCCTTGCCTTTGGCTGAATATCCATATTCCCAGAATTCGCAGTACTCCTGGCGGAAATTCTGTAAAAAAAATGAAACTGTTTTAAGAAATTCCCGGTAGAGACTTGGCTTTATGTATTTTGGCAGATAGGCTGTCTTGCCTCCGCAGTCCAGACGAATTACATAGCTGGCAATTGAACACCTCGGCTCGTACTCACGGCTGCAGGAAGTAATAAGCGATTCGTTATATTGAAGTGCTGTAATATGCTTCATGTTTTCTCCGAATACACGACCACTGAGGCTGGCAGTGGAAGGAATCACTATTTCCTGCATTGGTGTGTCATCAAATGCACGATATTTAATCTCTTTAAGACCTTCTGTGAGCTTGATGCTGCTTAGATTTGTATTTCTGAACGCATCATTGCAGATTTTCTCCAGGCTTGATGGGAGGATTACTTTTTTCAGGTTTACACAGTGTTCAAATGTAGAATTTGGAATCTCTGTAACTCCTGTTCCGAATTCTACTCTCCGAAGATTTTTGCAGTTTTTGAACGCTTCTTTCTCAATATTTTTCAGAGAGTCAGGAAGTTTAATTGCTGTCAGATGGCAGTCAACAAACGCTTCGTGGCCAATATTCTCTACCCCTTCTGGTATCACAACATCAGTCTGATACATTGTTGATGCGATAATCGTTTTCATGTCAGATGTATATATGATTCCATTTACACACTTAACATAAGGAGAAACGACCTCAATTTCCTTAATATATTCAGCATTCCTGCTTATACTGACAAGCTGCCGGATTTCGTATTTTAAGTCTTCCAGATTATTGTTCGAAGGAATAAATGTAACTTTCTGGGGAAGTCCTTTATCATACAGCAGCCCTGCAAGGCTGTCTGCATTATGTAGTACAAGATTTTTTACATTTTTCAGGTCCACTTCTCTTGCAAATGTAAAAATCCGTTCCTCTTCATCCGGAAAAATGACTTCTTCCACCGTCGGGTCAACATCAATCAGGATTCTTCCTGCCATTTTCACACCAAGTGTAAAAGGCCGTTCCATAAATGCAGAACCGGCAAAAGCATTTTTGTCACATGATATATACCTTCTGGTACTTATCTTTGTGCTCTTGCAGTCTTTGAATGCATATGCTCCGATATAATACACATCCGGGATTTCAATCACCTCATCTTCTGCCGGACAGAATACATTTTTTAATGTTCTTCTGACCATATTGCTGACAAGATACCGGCCAGACTCAAAATTCCTGAGGTCCTCTGAAACCACACGTTTCACATTTGGAAAAAGAGTATTTGGAATCTCAATTCTTTGAACATCTTTTTTAATAGTCAGGCATTTGACATCTGGAAATGATTTCTCGCTTTCAGGCATATTAAGACCATATTGCAAAATAAGACATTCTATTCCAGGCTGGACCTCAACATCAACCGCTTCATTTGCAAAACCATCCTCTTCAAACGTATACATTACGCCATTCTTTGTTTCTTTTCGCATTTTTTTTATTTCCTTTCTTTTTTTTGTTTGCACCTACAATATGCCAAAATCCTCAAGGTAGAAAAACGCCCGGAGAATTACTCCACGGGCTGTCTTCTTTCCAAGATTTTTACAACTCGCCGTTTCGGCTTGTGATACCTCTCCGTATCGGTTCGGTACCAATTTGCGCAGCAAATGTCAAGCGAAGCCGTAAGGCTGAGCGCAGAGATTAAAAATGAGGCCTCGCCTGCTTTGCAGGACTCGTTACCGGACTTCGAACGGGGATTCAAACCCGCGTGCGAAGTTAAAACCGGAACCTTTGGCTCGCGGACGACTTTTTGTCGGCCGGGAATTTCCCGTTCTTCGTTAATACTTGTTACATCATCCTGCAGCCCCAACAATCGCCAGCGCAAACAACGCAGCAAACGCAGCCAGCCATACAAGCCAAATTGGCAGTTTTGCTCTTAGCGGTTCAACTTTCACTGCATACGGAATACAGAGTATCATCAGTACGAAAATACTGCCAATCAGTCTTAATATAGTTCTGCTTGCTGGGTTTCCTATTATATATCTTACCCAGACATACCCAACAAGTAGCGAATAAATAAGATTCGCAACACTGTACCAACGCTTTACTGCCATACTTATGTTGACAATCTCAGTATTTCTGTTTTCTTTATTGTCGGAGGACGAAGCCTCGTCTTTACTTACACCAAGTTTTTCTGTTGTGTTATTCACATCGTTTTTCATTTTCCTTCTCTCTCTTCTCCTCTTCCATCTTCTCCATCCACGTCACCCCGACAGCAATCGCCGACCAGACATCTTTCTTCACACCGAAGAACACATCGGGTTCTTTTTTAGTTCCTTTCCCATTTTTTTTATCTGTTTTTGCATACCGGTCAATCAGTGCCTGGCGGATATTGGCATCTTTCGCCCGCAGGGTATTACAGAGGCAGAGTTTTTCTTCCTTTCGGTAGATTCTGTCAACCGGAATGCCCCGGTCTATCGCTGCCTGGATAAGTCTTCCGTTCCATAAGATAGATTCAATCGTGCTCTCCCCGACAGCCATTCCAAAGCTCTGAAACTGTTCGTAGACAAGCTGGTCATAGTCGTTATTTTTGATTATCTGCATCAGGGCTTCGTTTGCGATTTTGCCGAATGATAATAGTTTTATATCGTCTTTATCAAATCGCATGATTGCATATCCGGATTCTGTAGTTCCGACATCTATTGCAAAGATTTTATCTGTTATCATCTTTTTTATCTCCTTTTTTGCGTATATGTTTAGTATGCTGAAAAATTTTGGATGGAGGAAAAAAATAAAAAATTAAAATAAAAAAGCGAAGCCTTAGGCTTCGCTTTTAAATAGCGTGTTTCGACTGATTTTTTGTGGTATTTTTTTACCTTGTACTCTTTTTGTATTGCTGACAACTTCGCATTTATCTACTCCATACACAAGAGCCAACGTGCTTCCATTGTCCCAGTTAACAAAGATACTTCCAGTATCATCTACATACGACACTGTTCCGCAGGTGCCAATTGGCGGTGCATATGCATCGTCCATTTTCGTTAGACAAACACGAATTCCAGCTTTATACTTTTCCCGCATTGCAAGCAGTTCTTTTTCGTTAGGTGTTTCTATGTAATTAACCATTTTCTCCTCCAATTACACCCCAAGCTCTTTCCTCAGCTCATCAACCTTCTCTTTCTCCTCATCTGTAATCTCACACCACTCAAAATACTTCTTCCAAAACCTCTCGCCCTCTTTTTCAAGCATTTTTCCGTATGTTTTTTTGAAGTATTTGCAGTAACACTGCCATTCCTCCTGGCGGTCAATAAAGATGCCATGCTCTTTTTCTAAGGCCAATTTTTCTTCGGGTTCTTTTTCCTGTATTTTTTTGCATTTAATGGTCAAAATTCCGGCTTCAATACTTTCTCCGAAGCCAGACATTTTAAGATAGTCCTCCGATTCGCTTTCTGTCCATTTTTCGGCAAAATCATGACGCAATTTTTCGATTTCCGGTCTTATTCTGTCGGTTTCCGCAGTATGTTTTATTGAAAACTGGTCCATCTTTGAAGATAACTCTGCATACTCGGGAGTACCTTTTTTTATATTTTTGAGTCGTACTTCCTTCAATGCGTCAAACCATTCACGCATAATCTTGTCGGCTGTCTCATGCAGTTTCTTTGTCTTTTTCATTAATTCGTCAGACTCAGCAGCATACTGATTGATGTCAGCGATTGAATTGAATTTAAAATTTCCGCCACCGTAACGGCCGATATTTTTGCAGCTTCTTTTAAGCATTTCCTCAAACTCATCACCGGCATTTTCTTTATAAACAGAAGCCTTCAGGAGCCCGTCTTCAATCACATGTGCAACCCAGTTATTATTATCGTCCATGGTAAGTCCATCAGGGTTAAAATCAAAAATAATGAAGTTTTTGCTGTAGTTGTACGCTAGGGAACGGTAAGGGATTTTGCTGCCGTCACCGTAATACGCTAAACTGCCTCCATGCCCGTTGATGAAGCCGGCTTGTGCTAGTGGCATGACGTCAAAACTGTACCACGGAAAGCATTTAACCTGTTCGCCGTTTAATGTGTCATACATACCCATAATTTAATCTCCTTTTCGTTTTTTTGTTTTGTTGTATATTTAATATGCGGGATTTTTGAGAGAAAAAAAACAGTGGAAGAATCCACTGTCTTTAAAAATTAGAACAACTTTGTTACATCAATCCTGCAGCCAATATTGTTCTGCATATTTTTCTCATTATTTTTTTTCTTATTTAAAAATAGAAACAATAATCGCCACAATCCCAACGACCACCAGTAATGACAGCGCCAAAGCCATCTTACCGTCAAGAACCATGAACACGATAAGTATAAGTAGCGGCAGGCAGACAAGAGTCAGAAAAACCTTCCAGGCGCTCCATGCAAACTTGATGATACACAGCCGCCAGAGCAAATCTCCTAAAGCACATATTGTAAAAATTACAAACAATGTCGTAAACATAGTTATCACCTCTTACTTTCTGGACTTGCACCACTCATCAAATGCAATGTCCTCTTTCTTTTCTTGGACCTGCATATAAAACTGCACGCCAGGTTGTAATGTTATCCATTGTCCGTTGTCCTTTTCCATTTCTTTTACTTCCTTTCTTTTTAGCTGTTTTTTATATTTACAAAGACAATATGCAAAAAAAAACAGTGTGAGAAAAAAAGTAAAATTGAATTCAAACCTTCGTCGTGACGATTCGTGGCGCCTTCCCGGCTTTGCCCGGTTTGGTACCAGGTTTAAACGTTCCGTAGCAGCGTTATCCAAAAATCAACGTAGTCACAATCGCGAAAAATAAAAACGTCACATCCACTTGCGGAAATCATCATCCTCTTTAGTGTATTGTGTATGAATATTGTTTCGTTGCCGACATTAATCTCTTTTGACTGAGTGAACTACCCCGCTCTTGTTTGCGCTGAAGCGGGGGCTTCCTGTCTAAACCGGTTAAATGTTTTTTTGGTTATCGAACAAACAGCAAGCTAGCGATATGGCATAAACAAGGAGAACGAAGAATAATATAAGCAATGCGTCCATAGCTATAGCTGTATCTATATCATCATAATCCAGAATTGTTTTTGGACTAGATTTATTAATTCGTATTTCTGATTTGTTTCCAATTTTCAGTTTTTTGGTTGGTTTCTGCTCTTTATGTGCTATATATGTCTTTCCTACATAATTATATTGATAGGTTGTATAAATATGGCGATTATTTAATACTTCAATGTCTATAACTTGGGCTGTTACAATCTGACTATTAATATAATTACTATAGTCTTGTTCTACTGTTTGAACTATAAATACGATTGCTAAAATTATACTAATACAGATTATTATCTGAGACTTTCTCGTTCTCTTGCTTTTTTGCTTTTTCATATTTCTTCCTTTTTTCTTTTTGTAGTTTTTTGTTAATAGGTGGTTCTTCATCCAAAAACCAACGTAGTCACAAACACAAAGAATAAAAACGTCGCAGCCACTTCTGGAAACACAGCATCTTCTTCTCTATTATGGGTGAAGATTTTTTTAGGCTTACTTTCACTGATTCTGATTTCTGTCTCGTCTCCGATATTAATTTCTTTCGGCTTCTGCAGTTTGAAAGATTTGTAGGCCTTTTTGCCCACTTTATATTTATACGTCACCTTAATTATCCCGTTGTCGCGTCCCGCAATGTCCACAACTTTCGCATCAACCAATCGGCTGTCTTTGTATTGCTGGTGCGTTTGTAGCGAATCGAATAGTACTGCGGTGCTTCCAATAAGAACGATTACAAAGAGAATCAACTTCCACATCAATTTATTTCGTTTTGCATGTCTGATTATACGTTTGGCCATTTTTTTACTCCTTTTTTATTTTTTCTCTATGTACGAAATATGCCTGATTTTTACTGCTACCGTATTTTTTGCGAAAAAAATACCGGCAGAATTTCTGCCGGCAGGTTTTTCAATGTCAAATTTCAATATCAGAATCTTCTTTCTCGTATTTCTTCGTCCAAATCGGCCAACCACGCAACAGCAACTAATACTCCTAAAGACGCAATAAAACAAAGGGTAAAGGCAATAATAGTACATATTGCGGTCGTCATTGTAGTGATAATTATTTTTTCTGGAATACTTTTGCGTATCCGTATTTCTTTCTTATCCCCTACTTTAATTTCGTCTACGGATTGCCTAACATTTTCTTCATACTTCTTGTTGTCGTAGCTATAGCGATATTTAACTTCCAGCATGCCGTTTTTCGTACCAGATACATTGATGACATTTGCTTTTATAATTTCACTGCCTGTGTATGTTTTGTAACTAGTTACAACACTGATTACAAAAATGATGACGCCGACCAAAAAGAATATGATGCAAATAAGTTTAATAAGTGGAAATTTTTTTTCTTGTTTTTCTTGTTTTCCTTGTTTTTTTTTCGTAGTATTTTTATTTACCATTTGAATTTTCCTCACTTTCTGAAATTACTTTTACATTTACAATATACTGGAATTTTTGCCGGATGATAATATTTTTACGTATTTTTTTTGCAATTATTTTTATTGTTTTTCAGGCACAAAAAAACTGTTGCCAAATAAGCAACAGTTTTAAAAATCAGTTAATAAATTCCTCTTCGCAATCGATTCCAAGGCTGGTCAATACATCCAAAATTCCGTCATGCACTCCGGCGGCATATGGATTTTTGTCAATATCATCAGCGCCCTCGTTTTCGCGATTGTCAGTGAACAGTTTGTTTGTGATTTTAAGAATTTCTTCTTGGGTGTATGTTTTCATTATTTTTTTCTCCCTTCTTTATTTTTTTTGCATAATTAATATGCAAAATTCCGATTACGATTAGAAAAATACCTGGAGGCTTTTTTGTTATTATTATTTTTAATAAGCTAGACTTTTTGCGGGCCGAAAGATTTTTGCAAAAAAAATGCCGGCAGAGGATTTCTGCCGGGGTAGAATATTTTTGTAGCTTATTCTTTTTTGTTCTTCTTTATGTTTTCTTCTGTAATTGACGAAAACGTTACACCTGGCGTCGTCGTGAATCCAGCATTGCTTATTTCGTCATAATCCAAGATATAATCCAATTTATACAAACACAAAACTGTTAATCCAAGACCTAATCCAATCAATACATCACAGAGCACGACATAATTGATATCATTGAACTTAAGAATCACTTTCGGGTTGTTTTTCTTAACCCGGATTTCTTTTTTATCTCCTTTTTTTATTTTTTCCGGAGGCTGTATTTTGTCTGATTCATATTCCTTACCGGCGATATTATACCGATATCTGACAACAATATTTTCATCATTATCACCCTCAATATCAATTACTTCAGCCATCACAAGCTGGCTTCCAGAATAATTATTGTAATCACTCCGTGCATAAAAAAACATGAACGTAGCGGCAATCATAGCCAGCACACAGGCATTTTTTTTTATCAGCGATATTGTGTTCTGGATTCTTTCGGCGTTTTCAGCCAGTTCTTCTTCTTTTGATTTTTCCAAATCTTTCATATCTTCCATATCTCCCATTGGCATATGCTCCTTTTTACGTATTTTTTTGCTCTATTTTTAATATGCTTGAATTTTGGCGGCAGGAAAAATTTTGCGAAAAAAATACCGGCAGAGGATTTCTGCCGGGTAATTTAAATCTTCTTTTCTGTATTTATTTTTTCGTTTTTCTTCTTATTTTCTTCCACGATTGACGAAAATGTTACGCCAGGCTTCGTTGTAAACCCAACGCTTTTCGCTTTAATTTCCTCCACCGCAGACGGCAGTGTACAGGTTGCCATCTCATACAGACACAAAACTGTCAATCCAAGACATAATCCAATCATTACATCGTAGAATATTACCAAATTGATATCATTATACTTAAGAATTACTTCCGGACTGTCTTTTTTAACTCGGATTTCTTTTTTGTCTCCTTTTCTAATTTTTTCTGTGTATTGTATTTTGTCCGATTCGTATTCCTTGCCGGCGATATTATACCGATATGCTACATCGATATTTTTATTATCAGTGCCCTCAACATTAATCACTTCAGCCATCACAAGCTGGCTTCCAGCATAATTGTTGTAGTCATTCCTCGCGTGAAAAAACATAAACACAGCGGCAATTACCATCAAAATGTAGGCAATTTTTCTAAACCGCGACATTGTGTTTTGGATTCTTTCGACTCTCTCAGCGAATTCTTTTTCTCTTAGTTCTTCCAAATCTTCCACCGACAATTTTTCCATCAACAAAATCTCCTTTTCTAAGTATTTTTTTTGCTCTATTTCTAGTATGCTGGAATTTTTGCGGGCCGAAAGATTTTTGCAAAAAAATGCCGGCAGGTTTTCAATATTAAATGTGAAGAACCCACGACTGAAGTCACGGGCTTCCGATAGTCCGTCAGGCTTTCTTAATCTTGCGACCTGGTTATGCCTTCAGTTCTATCTTCTTTCCTGCTTCATCTGTCCGATGCATTGCCTTCCGGCCGTGTCTTACTCAGACTCTCTGTCAGCGTC